>CAYWZO010000010.1:0-43300 GCA_964462865.1 uncultured Dehalococcoidaceae bacterium
CAAAGCGCCGGCTACCCAAGTCTATGAAGATAAACACGGACTTCCGGTGATGTATGAGGAGTCGGCACCTGAAACGAAGAAAAAGTCTCAAACCGAGACGGACACTATTTCAGTGCTATGGCATGAGCTAATTTCGCCGCTAACCCTGATCAAAGGTTATACCGCCACCCTGTTACAGCTCAATGATGCTATTACCGAGGAACAAAAGCAGCAATATTTGCGGGGTATTGACACAGCCAGCAACAGGGTTATCCGCCTGCTGGAAAACCTGAGAGATATTACCCGGCTGGAGGAAAGCGACGCCATAACTTTTTTGCGAATTTCCTTGCCTGACCTCCTCCGTCAGGTTGCCTCGGAGATGCAGAACCAGACCACCAAACATGTCATCAAAGTGCGTCCCTGCCCCCGGCTACCGCTGGTTACCGCTGACCCTGAAAAGATTGAACTGATAATCAGTAACATCCTGGTCAATGCGATGAAATACTCGCCAAATGGCGGCGACATAGAAGTCGAGATTAGAGCTGTACAGACCGAGCAGGAGCTAAGGCGGCTATTCCACGATGCACCTCTGGTGAAATTGCCCTGCTTGATCGTGAGTATCGCCGATAGCGGCATTGGCATATCCGAAGCGGAATTGGACCGGATTTTTGAAAAGTTTTACCGGGTAAATCACAAGTTAGCGCAGAGCACCCCCGGGGCCGGCCTCGGCCTCTATATCTGTAAAATCATTATCGAAGCTCATAACGGCCAGATATGGGCCAGGAACCGCCTCCACACGGGCAGTGTTTTCTATTTCTCTTTACCAATGAACCACTAATCACGGTAAAAGGTGATTGGCAGCAATTCTTTCCAACTGACCTCTTGAGCAGTCAGCTTGTTTGTTTATTCAATTGCGTCTCGTAGCGCCATAATACGTTGATCCAGAACGCGCCGATAATCCCACCTGATAACCCCGGGTACAGTGCCGGATACGTCTTTTAAATGATATTCCTGATGTCATTTAGGTGTTGACTTTATTGTGACGAAAGTAGTTTATCCATTAAGCTTAGTTATAAAGATACATTCATTGTTACGCAGGTAAAAAAAATGGTACGAAAAAGCATCAACCTCGGGTCGCCGCCGAACAGGATGCTGACTGTGTCCGAGGTAGCCAACCTGCTTCACGTCCATCCCAATACCATCAGACTGTGGAGTAAAATCGGTGCGTTACATTCTTACCGCATCGGCAAACGACGGGACTACAGGTTTAGTATCGCCGACGTGGCAACGTTCCTTCATAGAAACGGTGATACAGACCTCTAATATTATAGCTGGCTTGAATACTAGACGTAGAAATATCAGTATTTATATTTTGCTTGATACTATCCTATTTGTTTTGGCGGATCGTCAGAGAGTATTAAGGTGGTCATCTGGCGTAGATAGAGCGGAATAGTGTGGTGCTCGGGTAGCGGTCGTCACGGTCATGCAAGAGAACGACAATGACACCCTTTTTCATTTTCACGGTAACTTTCATAGCCTCGGTCACGGCAGCCCACTTAATATGCCGTTAAAAAGGCCGGTTTTTTGACCATTCTCAAACCAATTAATAACTTAATTTTTACTTTTCAGCATTACTATTGATAATGAGGGTGGGACGTTCGGAAAAGGGGCATTATTATATAACCCATATGTAATATCCGAACATCCCACCCTTGCCATTTTTATTTTCAAAAATCGTTTGGTTTTTTATAATGAATTAATCTATTCCCCTCTACCCTTCCCTTACCAAGGGAACAGATGAAAAAATAAAGAGAGAAAATGACCAGCTCTTATCGTAAAAATGGGACTATCTTTTAAAGAGGTAGTGCCATACTATATTCATATATTCACTGATGACAATCGTGGCTGTGTAACTATTCTTCCACCAGTTGTCTTGAATTAACAAATTATATGGGACTGAGCAAACTGTCAAGTCCAGTCCCCGGAATAATTGGCCGAATATTACGCTGGCTCTTCTTGTGTGATACGAGGAAGTAACTACAATAGCGGATTTAAATCCTTGAGTTTGCATAATTTTTAAGGAATTTTTTGCATTCCCGAAAGTCGTATTAGATTTATCTTCTATTAGAACGTTTTTGGGGGCGACTCCTAAAAAAATGGCTTTTCTTCTCAAGGCGTGGGCCGACCCTCCGGTAAACAGCATTTTATTGGCGTAACCGGATTGATAGAGTCTTATGCCATACTCCAATCTGCCTCGGCCGCCACTTAAAACTATGATAATATCGGCCTTTTTGGGTACTTCATTTACGACTAAATAATTCCATAATTTCCTGAGAACGAGGCCACATTTCAAACCGCAAATAAAGGCCGGAACAAGGCACTTTGAGGTTATCATCCATAATATCCTTTTCTTGATTTAACTTGCCCCCTAGTAGTTGTACCATTTGTTCAGTAGATACCATAGTTAGAATGGCCTAAAGTACCGGTGGCTATTGTCCCAAGGCAGAACGAGGACGTACCTGATTATAATCTAATAAAAATCTGAAAAACAAGAGAGTCGAACTCCGCCTGAAACGAAGTTATGGTGTTTTATATAAATCAGCTCACTAAAGACAAACCAAGGGATTCACAAACCCTTGGTCGGCGGGGCTAATGCCCTGTTGACGTAACTTTTCCAAGATATAGCTTTAAAGTTTATTCCCGGTATCCATTTTAAATATTAATAAATAAAATCCCTCGTGATGTTATATCGCCGGTTTTCTCTTAGAAATCGTATATAACGTCTGATTTCTACAGGTCCAATTTGCGTTGACAAGTCTACCGTGATTATTTTTGGTTGTTCTGAAAGAAACTGGCCTTTCCCACAGGTTTGTTGAAAAGGCATTAAAGCTTTCATCATTCTCTCCTCACCGAAAGTACTAGTACTAAATTAATATCATAATATTTGAGTACAGATAAACAAAACGTAAATATTTAATGATGATAACTAAATATTCCGTAAGAATTGTTGGTTTTTTTGACCATTCTCATACCAATTAATAACCTAAATTTTACTTTTCAGCATCATCATAATTGATAATGAGGGCGGGAAGTTCGGAAAAGGGGTAACATTATATAACCCAAACATAACGTCCGAACATCCCACCCTTGCCATTTGTGAGAATACTGTTTAAAATAACTTGTTTATTGAGTATCAAGGCTTATAGGGTAGAAATGTACAGTAGCGAGTATGAATATATTATAGTCGGCAGCGGAATCGGCGGTGCTGCAATGGCGAAAGAACTAGCCGAAAGGGGTAAGAGTGTGCTGCTCATAGAGAAGGGGAAGCACTATTCTCAATTTGGAAACATTGAGGACATCGTCCGCTTCTATGAAGTGAGTAAATTAACAAAGAGACTAAGGTACTCGGAGGAAGGCGTGATGCTGCTCAGGACATTTATGGCCGGAGGAACCTCGGTCGTTTCTTGTGGCAACGGCGTCAGATGCCTAGAAAAAGAACTAGCTGATTTGGGTGTAGATCTGGAAGCGGAATTCACTGAAGCGGAGTTAGAGATGGGTATTGCCCCGATCTCTAAGAGTCTGTTATCGCATGGCTCCCAAGCAATTATAGTTGCATCCGAAGAACTCGGTTATAGGATGGAATTGATGCCCAAGTTCATCAACCCGGCTCTGTGCACGAGTTGTGGCCATTGCTGTGCAGGATGCCAAAGCGGCGCCAAATGGTCAGCCATGAAATTCCTTCAACAAGCGAGACAGAGCGGAGCTAATATCATTTACGGTAATACGGTTCGAGGCGTTTTAGTAAAGAACGGAAAGGCAAAAGGTGTCTTTGCGGAAGGACCGGAAGGACAGATTAAGATTCTCTCGGACAGAGTCATCTTGTGCGCAGGCGCACTGACAACCCCTCTGATCCTTCAGCAGTCGGGAATAGAGGATGCGGGTACTAATCTGTTCGTTGACACATATGTTAACGTCTATGGGATTACGACTGGACTTAACCAAATCCGCGAACCACCGATGGCGCTCATTAACCGCGAGTTTTACCATGATGAGGGTTTCGTTATTTCGCCATTCGTCAACCACTTTAAGATTTGTAGATTTGCCGAACTGGGAGCAATGGGACTAACCATTCCTTTGGACAAGTTGTTAGGACTAATGGTAAAGATTCAGGACGAATCTTCGGGTTTTATTTTTCCAGATGGTGCTGTATCAAAAAAAGTAACCTACAAAGATCAATTAAGGTTAAACAAAGGTTCTGCAATCGCAAAGGAAATATTGACCAAAGCGGGTGCGGATCACAAATCGTTAATGATTTCAAGGCCGCAGGGTCCTCATCCCGGTGGAACTGCTGCAATAGGCAGAATCGTCAATAGTGACTTGGAGACAAAGATTGAGAATCTTTTTGTCTGTGACGCGAGCGTTCTCCCCACGTCACCAGGATTGCCCCTTATTCTGACGATTGCCGCTTTGGCAAAGCGACTTGCCAAGAGACTGGTATAGTCAGGGAGCAGTAGGAGGTCGTGGAGTAACTGGGCCAGTTTCGCATCGTGATTAATGTATCATGGACATCCGCATATTTTCCCCATTTAGCGTAATACCCTATAAGGCATAATCAAATAATCCATGACGGCTTGGAGAAAAATATTCTATCTACACGCGTTATCGGTGGATTAGGTTTTCCTTTTAGATTTTAAGCTGGTAATCTAGTGCCTCTTTTCCAGTAGGAAATATGTGCAATAGCACCCGCCATTGGTCATTTTTGTATATTTTCATTTTTACCTCGTTAAAAATCGTTCCTTTTTCACTGCCAGCCACCTGGTCATCTCAAAGGGGTTTGTAAAGGAATAATTCATCTAGGTCTGGCAGTTGTCGTCAACAGATTAGTGGTAGGCTAAGCCGTTATCATGAGTGGTGGTTTTCTTAGAATTGAAATCATTATATTCAGCTAAGAAACGGGCGATGTCCTCTTGCTGGAATCTTCGGTCGCCACGGCGCGTGATACGGTATGACTTTAAAATGCCTTGGTCACTCCATCGCCTGGCGGTATTGACGTGGATATGCAACATACGGGCGACATCTCTTATCGACAGCATCGGTCTGATTTCATTTATAAGCATAACTTACCTCACACCTGTAAGCATTACATCGTCATCATAGACAGGTTGCGGTAAACAATTCATAAATTTCCTTATCGTTTATTTAAAAAATTTGTAAACTTAAGTCTATTTAGGAGTACATCAGATAATTAAGTTGACGAAGGCGAAAAATGTGGCGGGAAGAACCCGGGTAAAAAACGGCCGCAGTTCGTTCCCCAAAGACAGGTCATTTATGGTATGATAAATTTGAATGCCGTTGGCTGGCAATCACCATTGTGTCAGGAAAGAATAGACATTTAACCCCACCTGCGGGTCCGCCAGGCTCGTTTTACGGAGAAAAGGCGTTAAAGGAGGTGGTGCTATGGCTTCCCGTGACCTTAGGGCATGGTTAGCCCAGCTTGAAGCTGAAGGAGAGTTAAAAAGGGTCAAAGCCAAGGTGGACTGGGATGACGAGATATCCCAGATTATCCGCCGGGTCTATATGCAGAGCGGTCCGGCGCTTCTCTTTGAAAACATTAAAGACCACGAAAAAACCTTTTCCCGCCGGCTTTTCACGAACGGCATGGGAACGCAGGCACGGATTAACTTTATGCTCAACCTGCCCCAAAACGCGTCGTCCCTCGAGGCTGTCCAGACCATACGGCAGAGAATGAAGCACCCCGTCGAACCGGTCAGGGTGAAAACCGGGCCGGTCAAGGAAAACATCATCCGGGGCAAAGATGTCGACCTGTTCCAGATACCCGTCCCCAAGTGGCACCCCCTTGACGGCGGTCGCTATATCAACACGTTTTTTTACACCATCACTAAAGACCCCGATACCGGTATCAATAACGCAGGTATCTACCGCGGCGTTATCTTGAGCAGGAATAAGATAGGCGTGCTGATGATTCCCATGAAGGATTGGGGCATCACCTATGATAAGTACCGGGCGATGGGCAAACCCATGCCGGTGGCTTTCGTGTACGGGTACGACCCTGCTTTGCTGGGCGTAGCCGGCACCCCGGTCAATGGGCCTGAATACGACCTGGCCGGGGGAATACGGCAGGCCCCCATCGAGCTTATTAAGTGCGAGACTTCCGATATCGAAGTGCCCGCCTACGCGGAAATCGTGGTAGAAGGCTTTATGTCCCCCGACCCCGCAACTTACGAAATTGAAGGCCCCTTTGGCGAGGGTTCCGGCTATTACGGGGAAGCCAGAAAAAGACCGGTCGTGGAGGTCAACTGCATCACGCACCGGGATGATGCGATTTTCCGCGGCGCCCTGGTGGGCACGGGCAGCACCTGCGTCGACGAACTGAAATCGCTCATCGGCACCATGATGAGGGTGGTCACCTGGAATACCCTGGAATCCCAGGAAATCCCCGGCGTACTCGATGTCAGGATTGGGCCGCTTTCGGCGGTCAAGATTCACAAGACCTATCAGGGGCAGCCCCGGCAAATCGCCGCCGCGCTGTGGGGGTCGAAGTTCGCGGCTCATCATTTCAACGCCCTTATCGTGGTTGAAGAAGATGTCGATATCCACAATACGATGGCGCTGATGTCGGCGATGCACCAGAAGGTCGATTTCAAGCGGGACCTGGTGGTTTACCCGCTATATATGGGTTCGCCCATTGACGTCAGCGTACCTTATGACTTCAGGGATGAACTGGCTTACGGGGCCAGCGTCCAGAACAAGCTGCTCATCGACGCCACTATCGACTGGGAGGCGCACCCCATCCGGGCGGAATGGGGTAATAAAAGATACCCGCCCACCTGCTATTACTCTAAACCGGAAACCGAAGCCCTGGTGGAGAAGCGGTGGCAGGAATACGGCCTTTAACGGAGGACGCGGGTAAATGGTCATCATCATCGGTATCACCGGCGCCACCGGCGCTATCTACGGCATCCGGCTGCTGGAGGTGCTTTCCTCCCGTAAAGATATCGAAACGCACCTGATTATCTCCGGGGCCGGTGAAAAGACTATCGCCTGGGAGACAAAGCGGCCGGTAGCTGATATCAAAAAGCTGGCCAGCTACTCGTATGATATCAATGATATTTACGCGCCCATTTCCAGCGGGTCCTTCCCCGCCGACGGCATGATCATCGCGCCGTGCACCATCAAGACCATGTCCGCGCTGGCCAACTCTTACAGTGATAATCTCATGGTACGGGCCGGCGATGTGACCCTCAAGGAGCGGCGGAAGCTGGTGCTGGTGGTACGCGAGACCCCCTTGCACCTGGGCCATTTGAGGAATATGGCAAGGCTGTCCGAGATGGGGGCGATTATCCTGCCGCCTGTGCCCGCTTTTTACCATCAGCCGCAGACGGTCCAGGATATCATCGACCATACCATCGGGAAGATACTGGACATTTTCGGCATCAAGCATGACCTCTTCCGCAGATGGTCCGGCTATCCCCCGGAGAACGCATAGACGGATAATCTGCCCCGGGTTCAATCAGGGGGCAATCGATGCCACGCCGGCAATCACTGGAACATGTGATAAGGCAGGTAAGTGGCGATTACCGGAAATACCGAAAGCAGCCCCGGGGTTATTTAACTCCGGGGCCTCTTTATAGAATTATGGGCTGAGCAACATGACTCAACGGAAAAGGCGTTTTTTCTATACCTTCGGCCGGCTCGGCGGCTGCCTCCCCGTAGCGCGGGCTTTGCCGTCCCGGACCTCAATGTAAGCCATATCGGTCAGCGCTTCCAGCAACACCTGCAGTAAGACGGGCGTCAGCGGCGGGGAGATGTCCTCTCTCTCGAAGTCAGTGAATTTCTTTAATATGTCATCTATTTTAATGTCAGGTTCCGCTTCTATTTTTTCCAGCATGGCGACGCTCCTCCGGTAAAAAGGCCGGCAATATTCGGCATCGCTTAAATCGACCGGGTCACAGGCAAAATGCGCCAGCGTCCGGGTGTCGCCGCAGGTAAAATGCGCCCCCTTGGCCTTTTCCGTCGGCGAAGCCGGGGGGAAAACGCCGCCGGTTTTTTCCCTGATGCCCTCCGGAATCTCTTTAACATGCCGCCATCCCACGCCGTCATACCGGGCCATGGTGGGATCACGCATATCCATGCCGCGATAGCGGTACGGTATATTCTCGCAGAACTTCTGCCCCAGCAGGTGGACGCCGTAGACGATGGGCATCATCGGCGCCAGCAGCGCCGGGCATATCCGGCCGGTAAAATAGACCCCGTCATAGTAAAACTCCTCCCCGATTTTATAGTTGAAGTGGCAGGGGAACGTTTGATCATCCCCTTCAAACTTTACCAGTTTGCATCTGACTTTATACATGTCTCCTCTTTACCCTCCATTGTTCGGTATCTCTCGGGAAGCCACAGACCTTATAACGCCCCCAGCAGGTTTTCATCGCTTAAATAATCTATCACCGATTGCTTCTTGTTGACCACGGGCAACACCAGGTGCGACCGATATTCCTTATCGCGGTATATCTTATGCAGGGTGGTCCGGCTGCTGCACAGATGGGGATGATAATGTATCTGCATCTCCGGGTCGCGGGGGGACTCCATGCTTTCAATCTCCAGCTTGATGCGGTGCCCCGCCCGGAAAACGTTGGTCAACTTTCCCAGCGAGATGACGTACTCGTTTATCTCGCCGGGGACAACCGGTTCCGCTTTAGTATGTTTATGATAGGGAGCGTAGTCCGTGGACTTCTCCGGGTCCAGGGCGCGGTGCGAGGCCTTGAGATAACCTTTACCCAGCCTGGTTTCCGAGCCGGACGGCCCTACGTCCGATAGTTTCACTATCCAGTTGGTGTCGTCCTGGTCAATCGAGGCATACAGCTTGAAAGCGGCCGGGCCGATTACCTCCATGTCTTCCGGGAAAGGCGGGCTGATATATTTCACCGAGTCCCTTTTATTGGACAGGTACAGCGGCTGCTGGAGGTAACAGTCCGGCTCGGGCTGGTACAGCTCCGGCGCGAACGATAGCCCCTCCCAGCGGCGCAAAAAGCAATTCACCCACTCGGTGCCCGGCAGGGGCCACTCATCCGCCTGGCGCCACTGGTTGGTACCCTGGATAAATATCTTTATCGGGGGTTCTTTCATGAGACCGGTATCTTTGCCCTTCAGCCAGTGGTCGTACCAGCGGATAATCAGCTCCAGGTCTTCCCTCCAGGGGCGTTCCTCCGGGCCGTTGGGCTTGACCAGGATTTTCTTGGGTGTTTTGAGGCCGGTGTAAACGTCCCAGTAACCGCCGGCTTCATGGGCGCACTTTCCGATGACGTGGACGGGTATTTTTATCTTATCGAAATAGGGGTAGATGGAGCGGTCCCGCCAGAACGGCCCGTCCAGCGGGTTCAGCAGCATATCGAAGAAGTTGGGGTTCTTATAAGGGTAGTGCAGGAGATGATAGACGTTAGGCCAGTGCTTGATATCGGGGTGATTTAACAGTTCCTGTCGCCGGCGCTCGACCTCCTCCGGAGGCAGGGTCTTCATCATCTGCGAGACGGCATTTTTCGGCGCGAAACCGCTGGTACCGTGGCGGCCGTCCCACAGGCCGTAAAAGAACAGGCTTAAGACGCCGCCCACGTAAGCGAAGTCCCGGTAAAAGTCCGCCCCCACGTGCGAGACGAAGATGGCCTTCAGGTGCGGGGGCTGCTCAATGGCGACCTTCAGCTGTATCTTGCCGTAGTAGGAATAGCCTATCATGCCGACATTGCCGTCGCACCAGGGCTGCCGGGCAATCCACTCTACCAGGTCGTAGCCATCTTTCCCTTCCTGTGACGCCCACATGCCCGGGTATTCTCCTTCCGATTTACCGATACCCCGCACGTCGCCGATGACATGGACATAGCCCCGGGGCACGATGTCGTTGGTATCGCCGGCCTCGATATTCCCGTCCCAGACGGCGCTTTTATAAAGCGGCTGCGGGGGTATTAAAGCCTCCTGGAGCTCCTTGCCGTAGCCGCCGATGGCCAGCAAAGCCGGGAATTTGCCTTCGGCATCGGGGCGGTAGATATTCAGGGCCAGGCGTACGCCGTCACGCATGGGGACGTAAACGTCCCTTTCTACCTTGATACCGTATTGAGGTTGGCTTATCAAGGAACGCCAATCACTGTTCATTCTCCCTCCTTTTTACCCGATTTTCCTGCCATATTGTAATACTTTTATACTGATATTTCATCAGACGTTTCAGCTTCCTGCTGATACCGTAACTGATTGCCGTACCTGCCTCAATCCCCGTTCCGGAGAGGCCTGACGGCGCGTGACTGCTCCCGTGGAAAAAAGGGCAAGGAATAATGTGAAATGTCAGTAAAATTATAGTACTGAATAGTCCGGCAATTTTTAATATTGGTCCAGCGCTTTATTGGCCAGGGCGTCGGCCTCTTTGTTCCGCTCACGGGGGATGTAAGCTATCTCGAATTTCCCCAGGACGCCGGCCAGCTTGACCACTTCCTGGTAGAGGGCCCGTAAAGCGGTCTGTTTTATCTTGTACCGGCCATTAATCTGTTGCACCACCAGCTCGGAGTCGGAGTACAGCGTTACCTGCCGGGCGCCGAGGACAGCAGCCTTTTCCAGGGCGTAGATAATGGCCCGGTATTCCGCCTGGTTATTGGTGGTGGTGCCGAGGCGGCGGGAGATAGTGGCGATAATATTGTTTTTTTCGTCTTTGATGACGGCGCCGACGGCCGCCGGGCCCGGATTGCCGCGGGCCGCGCCGTCGGTGTATATAATGACTCTGTTGATGTTCAATCCGTCCTTCAGGAAATAAAAAGGATACGCCCGCAGGTGCCGCACTGCACCGGCTGGCCGCTCCTGGCCCGTTGCAGGGCGCTGGCCGAAACCGATATCCGGCAGGCGCGGCAGATGCCCTGCTCCACCTTGGCTACGGCCTGCTTCTTCTGTTGCCTGATTTTTTCATATAAGTTTATGGCAGAGGCGTCGATTTGCCCGGCGAGCTGGGCGCGTTCCTGCTTGAGACTGGCCAGGCTGGTCTGGAGCTGCTCTATATCTGCGGCCAGCTGCTTTTGCTGCCGGTGCCATTCCTCCTCGGCGGTCTTATTTTCGCTACTGACGGCGGCCAGGCTTTTTTCCGCCTCCTCGACGAGCTCAATAATCTCTAAGGCCTTGTCCTCAAGCGTGTCGTTCCTGGATTTCAGGGTGTTTATCTCGTGCTGCAGGTTGGCCAGCTCCTTGGGATTGGTTATCTTACCGCCGTAAAGCTGCTGTTCGGTAGCGGTGATTTTACTCATGATATCATCCACCTGCCACTCGGCGTCATGGCGCTGGTGTTTGAGTTCATCGAGCTTTTTTTGCGCGGCGGTCAGCTTTTCTCCGGTGGCGTCCAGGATATCCCGGTTTCCCAGCCGGTCGGTTTTCAGGGCCAGCGACTGTTCCGCCTTTTCGATTTCGATGTCGTACTCTTGCAGCCGGTACAGCTGCCGGGTAATCTCCATGCCGGTCTCCGCTGCCTATTCTATAACGTGAGTCGTATAATATCAAACCGCTTCTCGGCTTAACTATTTTTTAATATTTGCCGGATAAAATATAAATAGCGGGTCAGACTAAAATAAGGGGCTACCCCCTGCCTAAAGTACGGGCTTGAACCGTTGCTGGTAACAGATTCGGACATTTAGAATTGATATAGCAGCCAGGAAACGAATCACTGCCCTGAACCGTTATATCTAGAGAGGGTATTTTTTTGTGACCTTTTCGTGAGGACGCCGGCGGTCTTTGAGACATGTTTGTATCGTAAGAAATGTAAAATACGGAGCGAATAACTTGTTTTTTCCTTTTTTACATTGACCGCCGGTAATCGATGTTGCCGGACATGACAGGAGCATTAGTAAAAAGTGCAGAAAATCACAGGCGAAAAAAACAGACTGATGGCGGTGTCAACTGTTACCGGTCAGTCGCGGAGATTTCACTGTGAATAAATAGCCTCTGGAGTCAGGAAGATGAAAAATATACAGAGTAAATCGATAAAAGTCAACGGGCTGGATGTCCATTACTACGCCGCCGGCCAGGGAGAGCCACTGGTGGTGATTCACGGGGGTGGCGGCGACGCGCGCTCCTGGTGGAAAAACATCGCCGAGCTGGCCGTGAATTACACGGTATATGCCCCGGACCTGCCGGGTTTCGGCGGTAGCCAGCCTCTTGGCGATAGTTATTATATACCGGAACTTTCGGAGTTCCTGGGTAAATTTGCTGCCAGCCTGGGACTGGAAAGATTCCACCTCGTGGGACATTCCCTGGGGGGAGGCATTGCGCTGAACTATGCCCTGAAATCGCCGAATAGAGTTAAAAAACTGGTGCTGGTAAGCAGCCTCTGTCTGGGGAGGGAAATCGCTTTCTGGGTCAGGCTCTTCTCGCTCCCGGCCCTGGTACGCTCTCTGGGAGCTATAACGATGGCAATATTCCGGGGTATCAAATGGGTGGTCAAGCAGTTGAACCCGGTCGGTTTTATCCTGCCAATGTCCCCGGCTATCGTGACCGTGGGCGGCCATATTACCACCTTCAGGCACCAGAGTCTGGTGCTGGAGAACCGGCTGGCCGAAATTTCCGTACCCACTTTACTCGTTTGGGGGGAGAAGGACCCCATCGTACCGGTCCGGCAGGCCTATGCGGCGGCCAAGGTAATTCCCCAGTGCCAGGTGAAGGTCTTTGAAAAGCGCGGCCATAACGTCCACCGGGACGAGTTGAAGCTGTTTTCCAGCCTCCTTACCGCGTTTCTGGGGTAGTACTGAACCATTATTTCCGGGAAGCGGTTCTTTTTAAAATCGCGGTTTGCAGATAATTTCCTTTACCCTCATGCCGAAGAAGCGGTGGACGTAGTCCGGTTTTACCACCACCGCCGTATCGGCGCCGTGGCCGGTCCCGCCGATGGAGACAACCTCTTCGTCAGTGCGTACCAGGCCAGCATCGGCGGCCATGGCGGCAATCTCGCAGGCGACTTTCATACCCTGGCCGAATATCCGCAGCGCCTGGGCGACGACGTCGCCGATGGCGTGTGAAGGCGGCGGCCCGCCGGTTCCGGCGGAGGCTAAAGCCCGCTGGATGCCGCCCAGGGCGTGCGTGGCGGTGAAGATGATGCCTCCCTTGGCCTCAACGATTTTCCGGTTCTCCTCGGTGAACTCCTGCGTGTTCGGCTCGCGGAAGCCGGCGGTATGGGTAACGATGATTACCTTATATCCTTTTAAAGCGTCTATGACCTTAACGGCGGTGGCGCCGGTGGTGGAGGCCACCACGAAGGTTTTTATACCCAGGGCTTCCGCCCGCTGTCTGGCCAGGGCGAGCGTCTTGACCGTATTTTCCTCCCCGCCCGGTTTTTCAAAATAGGTTGTTGTGAGTTCCATGTGTTCTCCTTTTCTAGTCAATGCATATCGAGCAGGCCATTTTAACGAGAGCAGCTTCATCGAGGGTTTCGTTCAGCCAGCCGGTGAGCGAGAAATAATTACCATCTATTTCCCAGCCGAAAGTCAGACTATCATGAGGCACGCGTTGAGGGTCGGCCGGGGTAAAGGCCCGTTCGGCCGGGCGGCCGCATATCTCTGTCGGCTCGCCGCCACCGACAGAAAATTGATGGACCATCTGGACCAATAATATCATGGTATCCTGGTCATTCTGGTAGTGATAAGCGCGTTGGACCTGGGTACTGTTAAATTTCGGCTTCATTTCTTCCGGCAGGCCAGCCCCCAGACGCGTAATGGTGAATTTACCTCCGCTATAGCCTTCAGGGACGTAGGACGGCTCGGCAACTTTGAACCCGGCGATTTCCGAAGCCTGCTCGGCCGAGTCAAAAGCGGCCATCATCTTAGAAGGTAATACTGGTTCGCCGGTCGGGGACGTCATAACGGGCGTTGTCGGGTTCAGGCTCGATGCCGGCGCGGTTGCCTGGGTCTGGGTGTTACAGGCGACGGGCATCATGGCGATAAGGAGAGCACCAATCGCCAGCAAACTTGATAGGTATCGTCTCATTGTTAAATTTTCCTTATTTTATCTCTCTCACTCTGGCCTGACCACATAGTTCCTTAAAGTGCCGATGCCTTCTATCGTCACCTCGATGATGTCGCCGGGCTGCATCGGGCCGACGCCGGCGGTGGTACCGGTGGCGATGACGTCCCCGGGCAGCAGCGTCATAACGTGAGAGATGAAACTCACCAGCTCGTCGACCGGGAAAATGAGGTCGGCGGTACTGGTCTTCTGTTTGACCTCTCCGTTGAGGCGTGTCTCCAGTGAGAGGTTCGCCGGGTCGAGTTCGGTCTCGATGCAGGGGCCGAGGGGGGCGAAAGTGTCGTAACTCTTGGAGCGCGTCCACTGCTTATCCCGGGCCTGGATATCCCGGGCGGTGACATCGTTAAAACAGGTGTAGCCCAGGATGTAGTCGGGGGCGTCTTCCCGGCTGACATGGCTGGCGAGCGACTTGATGACCACGCCCAGTTCGCCTTCGTAATCGACCCTTTCCGAAGATTTCGGAAAAATAATGTTGTCCTCGTGGCCGATGACGGCGGTGGACGGCTTGAGGAAAATGAGGGGTTCGGTGGGGATGCGGTGGCTCATCTCTTCGCCGTGGCTGCGGTAGTTTACCCCCAGGGCGATAATTTTAGACGGCGTGCAGGGCGCCAGCAGCCGCATATCGGTGGGGCGGTAGTAATTATGGGTCAGCTTGATACTCTCATACGGTTCGCCGGCCAGTCCCTGTATCATCTCGCCGTTGAAGATACCGTATTTGATGGTGAAACCGCTGGTAAACCTGACGATTTTCATATGGTGAGTTTAACATCCGTTTGTGATGTGTTTCAAGCCAGTACTTAATCGTCATTGCCTCCAGACGTGCAGTATGCTATATTTTGATAAGATGAAATCCGAACCCTGTTTTATCCCTTCGGGCGGGATCACTTCACCGCAGGGTTTTCTCGCCGGCGCGGCCGGTGCTGGTGTCAAGCATACTGAAAAAGGACGTCTCGACCTGGGGATACTGTTTTCCGAAGCGCCCGCCACGGCGGCGGCGGTCTTTACCAGCAACCTGGTGAAAGCGGCGCCGGTCATATTATGCCAGCAGCGGCTGAAGACCGGCAGGGCCAGGGCGGTGGTGGTCAACAGCGGCTGCGCCAACGCCTGCACCGGCCCGCAGGGCATGGCAGACGCCGTGGAGATGGCGGAACTGGCCGCAAGCCATACCGGTCTCGGGGCGGAAGAGGTGCTGGTCGCCAGCACAGGCATAATCGGCGTCAATCTACCGATGGAGCGCATCAGGGCGGCGATACCGCAGGTGGTGCTCTCCGCCGGCGGGGGCCATGACCTCGCCCGGGCGATTATGACGACGGATACCGTGCCCAAAGAGGTTGCAGTCAGGGCGGATGGCTTCACCATCGGTGGGACGGCCAAGGGGTCGGGTATGGTTCATCCTGGCATGGCCACCTTGCTATGCTTCCTGACCACCGACGCCGCCGTAGACGCTTCTTTTCTCAAGCAGGCGCTGGGTGAAGCCGTGGACACGTCTTTTAACATGGTCTCGGTGGACGGCGATAGCAGCACCAACGACATGGTGCTCATCATGGCCAACGGCCTGGCCGGAAATAGGCCGATTGACCGGGAAGACCCGCAGGCTGGTGTTTTCCAGCAAGCTTTGAACTTGGTGTGTATTCACCTGGCCCGAAAAATAGCCCGGGACGGCGAGGGCGCTAGCCGTCTTATCGAGGTGACCGTGAGCGGCGCGGCGGACCTGGCCGATGCCCGCCTGGCCGCCCGGACGATTGTCAGTTCGTCACTGGTCAAAACGGCGGTGCACGGCTGCGATCCTAACTGGGGGAGGGTGGTGGCGGCGGCCGGCCGGAGCGGCGCCAGGCTGGAACCGGAAAGAATCGAGATGGAAATCGGCGGTGTGCCCGTGGTCAAAGGTGGGGTAGCCGTGCCTTTCGATAGAGATAAAGTGGTGAAAATTCTGGGCGGCGAGGAAGTACCGATTTCTTTGGACTTGAACATCGGTAATGGCCAGGCTACGGCCTGGGGCTGCGACCTCTCCGCGGAATACGTCAAAATCAATGCCGAGTACACGACATAGTGGTAGCGTGGCAATAGTCCTGGTACCATCTTCCCTCTTTACAAAAAGGGAAATAACGGTTAAAATAACTTCTTTAGCATTTCGGTAGAAAAATGAAAAATACGACGGTTATAAAAATAGGCGGATCGACCTTCGGCAGCGGCGATACGACCATCGAGGACATTGTGGCTCTCCAGAAGCAGGGTGAGTCGCTGGTGGTGGTCCACGGCGGCGGCAGCGCTGTCACGGACTGGCTCAAGCGCCAGGGGGTGGCCACGAAGTTCGTCCGCGGCGAGCGTGTGACCGATAAGTCGACACTGGAGGTGGCTACGGCGGTGCTGGCCGGCCTGGTCAACAAGGAAATCACCGCGGCGATTAACGTGAACGGCGGAAAGGCCTGCGGCATCAGCGGCGTCGATGGCGCGTTAATCGAAAGCCGCCTGAAAGACCCTGACATGGGCTACGTGGGCACGGCCGTCGCGGTGAATCCGGCTGTTCTGGAAACGCTGCTGGGGGCCGGGTTTATCCCCGTTGTTGCGCCGGTAAGCCTGTACGCGGTGGACCGGCCCGGCGATGCCCCGGCGATAATCAACGTCAACGGTGACCCCGTGGCCGGCGATATCGCGGCGGTGCTAAAAGCGGCCAGGCTTGTTTTCCTGACGGATGTGGCCGGCATCACCGATGCTTCGGGTAAGGTGCTGTCTCGCCTCTCGGCCGGCGAGGCTGAAGCCCTGATAGCCTCGGGGGTGATTTCCGGGGGCATGATTCCCAAGGTCAACGCCTGCCTGAAGGCTTTGGATACCGGGGCCATAGCCCGTGTAATTAATGGCAGAACACCACACGCGCTGATAAATGAATTTCAGGGCGGGAACGGTGGGACAACGATATTTAAGTAGCAAGTGGTAAAATGAAAGCGGTTGATACCGGAAAAAGTGAAGGTGGGAAGATGACTGACTGGCCGCAACTGGACAGCAAGTACTACATGCAGACTATCGTACGCGTGCCGGTGACGCTGGTCAGGGGCGAGGGGGCGCGGGTCTGGGACGATAAAGGCAAGGAGTACCTGGACTTCGTCTGCGGTCTGGCGGTCAATTGCCTGGGGCACTGCCATCCAGTGGTTGTCAAGGCCGTCGCCGAGCAGGCGCGTACGCTTATCCAGACCTCGCTGTGGTACTATACCACGCCCATGTTGAAACTGGCCGAACTGCTGGTCAAGAACAGCTGTCTGGAACGGGTATTTATCTGTAACAGCGGGCTCGAAGCCAACGAAGGCGCCGTTAAGCTGGCGCGCCGCTACGGGCATCTTAAACTGAACGGGGCCTATGAGGTCATCACCACGATGAATTCCTTCCACGGGCGTTCGCTGGCGATGACGGCCGCTACCGGACAGCCGAAGATGCAGGCACCGTTCCAGCCGCTGCCGGTCGGATTTGTCAATGTGGCCAATAACGATATCGAGGCGATTAAGAAAGCGACTACGGAAAAGACCTGCGCCGTGATGCTGGAACCAGTCCAGGCGGAGGGGGGCGTTAATCTCCCCGTTGATGATTTCCTGAAGAAGGTCAGAGAATGGTGTGATAGCCAGGGCATCCTGCTGATTCTGGATGAAGTCCAGACCGGCGTGGGCCGACTGGGGTCGCTCTTCGGCTACCAGCTTTATGGCATCGAGCCTGATGTCATGACCCTGGCCAAAGGACTGGGTGGTGGCATGCCCATCGGGGCGGTGCTGGCCAAAGAGGAGGCCGCCGTATTTACCCTCGGCGACCACAATGCAACCTTCGGAGGCAACCCGGTCACCAGCGCCGCCGCCTGTGCCACGCTGCAATACGTCATCGATAATGATATCCCCGGCAATGCCAGAAAAATGGGCGAATATCTCACGGAAAAACTGCTGGACTTACAAAAGAAATACCCGTTCATTACCGATGTCCGTGGCCGTGGCCTGCTTATAGCTATCGAGTTCAACAGTGAAATCGGCCAGATGGTGGTGATGGCCTGCCTCGAAAAAGGCCTGCTGGTCAACAGACTCAAGCCGAACGCTATACGCCTTATCCCGCCTTTGATTATCGGCAAAAAGGAGGCCGACCGGGCCATTGATATTCTGGACGCGGTATTTTCTGGAATTGTAAGGTAATAATTGCTAGAATGAAGTATAAGAGACGCAGATGTTAAAGAAAGCTGGCAAGCTGGGGCTTGCATTGGTCCTGGCCATTCTACCCCTGTTTGCCATTATCTGGCTGGCAGTATCTGATTCAGAGGTTGGGATGGCTAAAGATATCGGTATCCGGGACCCCAGTCTGGCGGCAGGCGATTACACCTCGGTACCACAATCGGTGGTTGACCACGCTGCCGAGCTGGCCGCGGAACTGGTCGGCAACAGCCAGGGAAAACTACAAAATGTTGTTGACCAGCTCCTAGCGATGTATCTCGAAGCTAAAGACCGGGATGTCGTCGTCGTTTTTAACTCGGGTGGCTGGGGCTGGAACGTCATCCAGGCGACCAGCGGTTGGGGCAGCATTATTAACGGCATCAAGTCCCTGCTGGAAAGTGAGGGATATCAGACGCTGGTGCTGAACTACCGGCGGACGAGCAGCGGGGTGCGGGGAGTGCTGCATGAGTTCTTTGAGGCGGCGACCAATTATCCTGAGAAGGCGAAAGACCTGGCTACCCGTGTCAGGTTTCTCACCGATAACTTGCCTGATTTGAAAGTCATCATCGCCGGGGAGAGTACCGGCACGGTTATTTCAGATATCACCATGGGTCTGCTCGAGGATGACACGCAGGTCTACAGCATACAGACCGGCACGCCTTTCTGGCATAAGCCTTCCCCTGTTGTTCGGACGCTGTTAATGAATACCAACGGTACCACCGTAGATACTTTCAGCTACGGCGATATCCCCGCGATGGTCTGGGCTACGGTGAAAAGCTGGTTCGGCATATCTTCGCCGAATGATAAACCGGGGAATATTCTCTTCTGGCTTCGGGCGCCGGGGCATGACTACTCATGGCAGTATCCCGGCGTTTATAATGAGGTCGTCAAGTTCATTGAAAAGAATTTTAATCAGGGCAAGTGACGGAGGCGCGGTGTGAAGGATAAAGTCGTACTGGCTTACAGCGGCGGGCTGGACACTTCGGTGGCCATTCAATGGCTACAGGAGAAATACAACCTGGATGTCATCGCCGTGACGATAGATGTCGGCAATGAAAAGGACTTTAACGCCGTTCGCCAGAAAGCCCTCAAGATAGGCGCGATAAAGGCGCTGGTGCTCGATGGCCAGGAGCTATTCGCCAGATATTTCATCTTCCCGGCGCTGCAGGCCAACGCCCTTTATGAGGGGCAATACCCCCTGGCTACCGCCCTTTCCCGGCCGCTCATGGTCAAGCTGCTGGTGGATACGGCGGCAGCGGAGGGTGCCAGAGCCATCGCCCACGGCTGCACGGGCAAAGGGAACGACCAGGTGAGATTCGAGGTGGGTATCAACGCGCTGGCCCCGGAGATGAAGATAATCGCTCCTGCCCGCGAGTGGGGCATGACCCGGGAAGAGACGATTAAGTACGCGCAGGCGCATGACATACCGGTCCCCGTGAGCAAGCAAAGCCCGTATTCCGTCGATGAGTGCTTGTGGGGCCGGGCCATCGAGTGCGGCGCACTGGAAGACCCCTGGGCCGAACCTCCGGCCGACGTCTTTACCTGGACGAAGTCGCCGGCGGAAGCCCCGGACGAGCCGCAATATGTGGAAATCGGGTTCGAGAAGGGCGTCCCGGTGGCTATCGACGGCAAAGAAATGGACGGGGTGCCCCTGATATTGAAAATGAACGAGATAGCCGGACGGCACGGTGTGGGGCGCATCGACCATATCGAAAACCGCGTCGTCGGCATTAAATCGCGGGAGATATACGAGGCGCCGGCGGCCGTGGTCCTGATACAGGCCCACCAGGCGCTCGAGGCCATGAACATGTCCAAGGACCAGCTGCGCTTCAAGCAGCAGGTGGCCGTGGAGTGCGCCGACCTCATCTATAACGGACTGTGGTTCAGCCAGCTCAACCGTGACCTTGCTGCCTATATTTTGAGCTCGCAACGCTATGTCACCGGCACGGTCAGGGTCAAGCTGTTTAAAGGCACATCAATGATAGTGGGGCGGAAATCGCCGTGGTCGCTTTACAACCTGGCCCTGGCCACCTATGATAAGGGCGATAAGTTCAACCAGAAAGCGGCGGAGGGCTTTATCCACCTGTGGGGTCTGCCGGTCAAGACGCAGGCGCAGGTGCAGCTCCTGGGAGATAAAGAGGGGCCGTTGAGCATTATGGGACCTGCCGAACCAGAGGAAAAGTAGTATGAGCCATATCCGTGGTCGTTTCAGCAAGCCGGCGGACAAACTGGCGGCGCGGTACACCGCCTCGCTTACCTACGACCGCCGGCTTTATCAGCAGGACATCACGGGCAGCATCGCCCATGCAAAAATGCTGGGCAAGCAGGGCATTATCACCGCCGAAGAAGCGCGCACGATTATCGGCGGGCTGGATTCCATCCGCGAGGAGATAGCCCGGGGCGAATTTGAATTCAAAACGGAGCTGGAAGATATCCACATGGCCGTAGAATCTCGACTTATTGAGAAAGTTGGCGATGTGGGAAGGAAGCTCCATACCGCCCGCTCCCGCAACGACCAGGTGGCGCTGGACACGCGGCTCTTCGTCATCGGGGCGATTGCCGATACCATTAAGGCCTTGAGAAATTTCCAGCGCGCGCTCCTTGACCTGGCCGAGGCGAACAAGGACGTCATTATCCCGGGCTACACCCATCTACAGGTGGCACAGCCGGTGCTGCTGGCCCATCATCTGCTCGCCTATTTCGAGATGGCCGAGCGCGATATCGCCCGGTTAAGCGATAGCTTCAAACGCGTGGACGTCCTGCCGCTGGGCAGCGGGGCGCTGGCGGGCGTCGCCAATAGCGTAGACCGGGAATTTTTAGCTAAAGAACTGGGTTTCAGCCAGGTCAGCCGCAACAGCCTCGACGCCGTGGCCGACCGCGATTTCATACTGGAATATGAGGCAGGCGCGGCCATCTGCATGATGCACCTATCCCGCCTGGCAGAAGAGCTGGTGATGTGGTCTTCGGCGGAGTTTGACTTCGTAGAAATTGACGATGTTTATGCCACCGGCAGCAGCATCATGCCCCAGAAGAAAAACCCGGACGTCGCCGAGCTCGTCCGTGGCAAGACGGGACGGGTCTACGGGCATTTGCTGGCCCTCCTGACGACGATGAAAGGGCTGCCCCTCGCCTATAACCGCGACATGCAGGAAGACAAAGAAGGCCTCTTCGATACTGTGGATACGCTCCTGGCCACACTGGAAGTGTTTGCCGGCATGGTCAGGACTCTGAAAATTAATCCAGAAAATACCCATCAGGCGGCGGAGCGGGGCTACATTTTAGCCACGGATCTGGCCGATTACCTGGTGAAAAAAGGCGAGGCGTTCCGCACCGCCCATGAAAGTGTCGCTAAATTGGTCAATTACGCTGTCAGGAAAGGGAAATCGTTCTCAGAGTTGAAAATAAATGAATACCGGAGGTTCTCACCTATGTTCGATGAGGACGTTTATCAAATATCGGTCGAGTCTTCTTTGGCCGCCCGGGACGTCAGCGGAGGTACGTCTCCCCGGAGGGTGAAACAGGCGCTGGCAAGGGCAAGGAGGACGGTGGGGCGGGGGTAGTTTAAGCTGCCTTGTTCTGCGTGCGCAGGCAGCGTGTACAGAGGTTAAGACGCTTTGGCTGGCCATTGATAACTATCGTAGCGGGGTGCACATTAGCCGTCCAGCGGCGGTTGGTGTGGCGCTTGGAATGGCTGACATTATGGCCGAACTGCAGTGATTTCCCGCATAAATCGCACTTCAAGTTACCGGTCTCCTTGATTAATTAAAAAAACTGTTGTATTATGCTGCTGACTAATATATAGTATCATAGTGCGTCTGGATTGGCAAGGAGACCATTCCCGGCGCGGGTACTGATACCTGACACCTGGCAAGGAAGGTGAAAGATGGGTCATATGGGTTCTTTGGCCGGACAGGACTTGAGAGACATGTTCTCGGCAGCTACATCCTGGCTGGAGAAAAGTTCTGCCGATATCGATGCGTTGAATGTATTCCCGGTGCCGGACGGCGATACCGGGACTAATATGATGCTCACCATGCGCTCTACGATGGAGGAGGCCTACCGCGCCCCCGACCACAGCGCTGCGGGCGTGACCCATGCCATGGCGCGGGGCGCCCTGATGGGAGCTCGTGGCAACAGCGGTGTCATCCTCTCCCAGATATGGCGGGGGCTGGCGCAGGGACTGGAAAGCAAAGAGTCCTTTACCGCCGCCGACCTGGCCGGGGCTTTGCAGCACTCCGTCGCCACCGCCTATAAAGCGGTCAACGACCCGGTGGAAGGGACGATGCTCACCGTTATTAAGGACGCGGCGGCTGCCGCGAAAGCTGAAGTTGAAAAAGGCAACGAGGATGTTCTTCTGGTTCTGGAGGCCGTGGTCAGTAGCGCCGCCGATTCTGTGGCCAGGACGCCCAGGCTGCTCAAGGTACTGAAAGATGCCGGGGTGGTTGATGCCGGCGGGCAGGGCCTCTACACCATTTTAGAGGGGGCATTACGTTACCTCAAGGGAGAAACCGAGTTGATGCGTCTCCGCAAACCCCAGATTATCGTCAGCGAATTGCCGGTCACCGCCTCGGTAACACAAATCGGGCCGGTTGACGAGGTGCCCTACGGCTACTGTACCGAGTTCCTCCTGAAAGGGGAGAAATTAGAGCCGGAGACCCTGCTGAAACGACTGGAGAAAAAGGGCGAGTCCCTGATGGTCGTCGGTGATGATTCAGCAGTGCGCATCCATATTCATACCCTCAATCCCGGCAATATTATCGCACTGGCTACCAAGCTGGGAACCCTGCACCAGGTGAGTGTCCGCAATATGGACGAGCAGCACCAGGACTTCCTGGAAATGCAAAAAGAGAGGATGCCCACCACCGATACGGTCGTTATCGCCGTGGTTTCCGGGGACGGCCTCACCGATGTCTTCGGTAGTCTGGGGGCCGCAGCGGTTGTCCCCGGCGGCCAGACCATGAACCCGAGCACCAAAGATATCCTCCAGGCGGTGGAATCGGTGCCTTCTGACCAGATTATTCTTTTACCGAATAATAAGAATATTATCCTTACGGCCGGCCAGGTCCAGGACCTGACCCAGAAAAAGGTAACCGTGGTGCCCACCCGGTCTGTACCCCAGGGCGTGGTGGCCCTGCTGGCGTTCGACTACGAGGCTGACTTTAAAACCAACGCCCGGATTATGGAGAATGCCCTCACATCAGTCAAAACCATCGAGGTTACCCGCTCCGTGCGCGCCACGCAGATAAACGGCCTCAAGATTCTGCGGAAGCAGCCTATCGCCCTGCTCGATGACGAGCTTATCGCCGCGGGGGATACTAATGTCGCTGTTATTAATAAGGTGTTGTCCAAGCTGGACATGAAGGAGGCCGAGGTAATCACCATCTATTACGGTACTGATGCCGAGATAACCGAGGCCGAACAGGTGGGCGCCGCGATAACGGAAAAGTACCCGCATCTCCAGGTCGAGCTAATCAAGGGCGGGCAACCGCATTATAGCTATATCATCTCTATCGAATAGGGAGGTAACGGGCAGGTATGGCTGTAAAAATTGTAACTGACACGCTTTCAGATATTACTGGCGACCTCGCCGAAGAGCTGGGAGTATCCGTCGTCCCTCTCTATGTGAGGTTCGGCGAGTCTATCTATCGTGACCGGGTGGAGATATCCACCGATGAGTTTTACCGACGGCTGATAAATGAGGCGGTTTTTCCCTCGACAACACAGCCGACTCCCAATGATTTTCTGGAAGTATATAAAAAACTGGCCAAGGAAACCGATGAAATCCTGGTCATCGTTGTCTCCAGCAAATTAAGCGGCACCTATCAATCGGCCACGCAGGCCAAGGAGCTTTTAAAGCGTGAATGCCGGATTGAGGTGATTGACTCGCTATCGGTAGCCATGGGCATGGGACTTATCGTGATTAGCGCTGCTAATGCCATAAAGTCCGGGGCAAACCTGAACGAGGTTACTGGCCTGGTGCGCCGGTTGGTATCTCGGTCACATGTCGCCTATCTTTTCGAGACTTTAAAGTACTTGGCCAAGGGTGGGCGCATCGGCAAGGCACAGGGGCTGCTGGGCTCGATGCTGTCAGTCAAGCCAATACTTACCATGAGGGAGGGTGAATTGGCCCCGCTGACCAGGGTACGCTCGGTCAGTGCTGGAATCGACTATCTGTACGGTTACGCCGCCGGGTTTTCCAATATCCAGGGAATGGCCGTAGAGCATGCCACGAGCCCTGGAGAAGCTGATAAATTAGTCGAACGCCTTGGTACTATTTATCCTAAGGAGCGTATCTACCGGGCGGTAATCAGTCCCGTAGTCGGGGCATACGCTGGTCCCAATGCACTGGCACTTACCGTGCTTGAAGCTGAAAAGTAATCATGACGGTAAAAATCGTAACGGATAGCGTCTCGGATATCTCTTCGGCCATCGCTGGAAGGCTGGGCATCACCGTCGTCCCGCTCCAGGTGATTTTTAGCTCCCGGACCTACCGTGACGGCGTAGACCTGACCACCGACGAGTTTTATACCAGGCTGGACGGCCTGACATCTCTGCCGACCACCTCCACCCCACCCCCCCAGGTCTTTACCGACTGTTACGAGAGCCTGGCCGACGAGGCAGATGGCATTCTGGTCATTACCATCGGCAGCAAGTTGAGCGCCACCGGGCAGGCGGCCTCACAGGGGGTGAGGGCCATGCAAAAAAAGTGCCGCGTGGAGGTGGTCATCTCGGAGATGGCGATGATGGCGGAAGGCCTGCTGGCCATCGCCGCCGCCAAGGCTGCCCAAAAAGGCGCCAGCGTCGATGAGCTGGTGGAAATGACGCTGCACAATATCAACCGCGCCGGGATACGCCTGGCCTTCGATACCCTCAAGTACCTGGAGCGGGGTGGGCGTATCGGCAAAGCGCAGTCCCTGATGGGTTCCATGCTGGGCATCAATCCCATCCTCGGCATCAAGGACGGGGAGGTCTTTCCCTACGGGCGGGAGCGCTCGCGGGCTAAAGCTATCGACCACCTGTACCGTTTTGTCGCCGGCTTCTCGCGGATTGAGGAGCTGGCGGTGGAGGACGCCACCACCCCCGGGGAGGCCGACGCCCTGGTGGAGTGCCTCGGCGCTCTCTTCCCGAAGGAGCGTATCTACCGCGCCAAGGTCAGCCCGGTCATCGGTACCAACGTGGGGCCGCGTGTTATCGGCGTGGCCGTGCTGGGTGATAGATAACAGGTTTTATCGACCTTCCTGCTTGCCCCGTGCTTTTACACCGCATTTTGTCTATAATAGTGGCGAAACACCATGTCCATGAACGCCGATTCTCTACGTAAAGTCCTTGACCTGGAACGCCGGCGCGGTTACGCGGATACCGCCGTCTTCGGCGGGCTGGACAGGTTCCTGCGTAACTGGTCCGGCCAGGCGGCGGCTTCAATTACCAGTCCCGTTTTCTTACGGCGTTTCCACAGGCTTTTTAAGGCCGACTATACGGCTATGAACAGCGAGCGGCGTCGTGAGTGGGCGCAGGACGTCCTCGCTTTCCTCGACGAAGTGGGAAAAAAGGACAGCGCCGTTGCTCCGCCCGTGAAAAAGAAAACACCCGCCCCGGTTAAGAAATCAACCCCATCTGTTAAAAAACCGGCGGCAGCTTTTGCGGCACCGGACCTGGATTCGCCGATTACTGTCGTCAAAGGTATCAGCACCATGCTGTCCGCCAAATTCGGGAAAATGGGCGTGAAGACCGTGCGCGACCTGCTCTACTTTTTCCCTCACCGCCACCTCGACTACAGCAAGCTGAAGTTCATCTCGCAGCTGGTCGAAGGCGAGGAGCAGACCATCGTGGCCAATGTCTGGCAGGCGCAGGAGACGCGGCCAGGCGGACGGCGCAGCGCCGAGGCCATCGTCGGCGATGAGACGGGCAATATCCGCGTCGTCTGGTTCAACCAGCCCTACCTGGCCAAGACCCTGAAGACCAACAGCCGGATAATCCTTAGCGGGCGCGTCAGCGTGTACCACGGGCGCCAGATGTTCGTCTCGCCGGACTGGGAGATAATGGAAGGCCAGGACTTCGTCCACACGGGACGGCTGGTGCCTGTCTACCCGCTTACCTCGGGGCTGCGCCCGCGGCAGGTCAGACGGCTCATGAAAGAGTTCATCGACCGGTGGGCGGGCCGCGTGAGTGATTTTCTGCCGACCGCGCTGCGCCAGCGTCTGGGCTTCCTGGAACTGCCGGAGGCCATCCGCCAGGCGCATTATCCGGGCGATGAGGCAAGCAAGGACAGAGCCAGGGTTCGGCTGGCCTTCGACGAGCTTTTCCTGCTCCAGCTGGGCGTGATGCGCAAGAAACGCGACTGGCAGGAGAACCGTCCGGGCAACCCGTTCGGTCTTAAAAAAGACGTATTGCAGGAGTTTTTAAGTTCTCTGCCTTTTACGCTGACCGCCTCCCAGGACAAAGTGCTCGGCGAGATAACGGTGGACCTGGGAAGGCCGCTGCCGATGTGCCGCCTGCTTCAGGGCGAGGTGGGCAGCGGCAAGACCGTGGTGGCCACGGCGGCCCTGCTGCTGGCGGCGGCCAGCGGGTTCCAGGGGGCTTTCATGGCGCCCACCGAAATCCTCGCCGAGCAGCACTTCGCCACTATCGGCGGGCTGCTGGGGAATATAGGCCGGGAGGAGAGCGAGGGACTCATCAGGAGCTACGCTGGTATTCTGGAACGTCCTTTGAAAACAGCCCTGCTCATCGGAGACATCCGGCAGGCAGGCAAACGCGAAGTACAGAAACAGATAGCGGGAGGGGATATCGATATCGTCATCGGCACGCACGCCCTGGTGCAGAAGGGGGTGGATTTTAGTAATCTGGGTCTGGCCGTGGTGGACGAACAGCACCGCTTCGGCGTGGAGCAGCGGGCTGCGCTGCGGGAAAAGGGGTTCAATCCCCACATGCTGGTGATGACGGCCACGCCGATACCCCGGACGCTGGCGCTCACGCTTTACGGCGACCTCGACCTCTCCGTGATTAACGAGCTGCCGCCGGGCCGGCAGACGGTCCGGACGAAATGGCTCCGCTCCGACCAGCGCGAAAGCGCTTACGCCTTCGTGCGGAAACAGGTGGGCGAAGGGCGCCAGGCCTTTATCCTCTGCCCCCTTATCGAGGAGTCGGACGCCGTGGCCGCCCAGGCGGCGGTGGTGGAGTACGAACGGTTATCACGGGAGGTCTTCCCCGACCTGCGACTCGGCCTGCTGCATGGCAGGCTTTCCGGTAAAGATAAAGACGCCGTCATGGAAGACTTCCGCGCTGGCAGACTGGATATCCTGGTCTCCACGCCGGTCATCGAGGTCGGCATCGATATCCCCAACGCCACGGTCATGCTCATCGAGAGTGCCGACCGCTTCGGGCTTTCCCAGCTGCACCAGTTCCGAGGCCGGGTGGGACGGGGACAGGAGCAGAGCTACTGCATGCTGCTGGCGGAAAACCCGTCCGAGGTCGCCCGGGAGCGACTTGACATAATAGAAAATACCCAGGACGGTTTCAAGCTGGCCGAGGAAGACCTTAAAATGAGGGGGCCGGGCGAGTTTTTCGGCACTCGCCAGAGCGGCCTGCCCGACCTTCGCATGGCCAAAATCTCTGATGTCGCTTTACTGGAGTTGGCCCGGAGCGAGGCGGTAAGGTTCTTCCGGTCAGACCCCGGCCTGGGGAAGACCGAGCACCGGCCTTTAGCCGCCGAGCTGGCACGAGTCTGGGCCGGAGCCGCCGAGTGGAGCTAAAATTTGGTTGATGCCGCTGGCAGGTACCGGAATAACGCAGTGAAGATAAGATAGTTTAATTGAAGATAAGGCAGGATAAGTTTGAAAATAGCATAAAAATCTCAATGATTTCTTTATCGTAATTTAATGCTTTCTTTACGCTTGCTTACAAGGTATGGTGCTATACTCGTGAAAAGCGCCGGGAAGGCAACGGATTATCTGAAGAATGGGTGTTTTAGGTCAGGCTATCTTTAAGGTCATCGTTAATCCGACGGCGGGCGCGGGCAGGACCGGCCGGCTATGGCCGCGGCTGATGGGCCTGTTCCGCAGCCAGGGATTGCGCTTTGAGCATGATATCACCGAAGCCCCCGGCCATGCCATCGAGCTGGCCGGCGAGGCCGCCCGGAAGGGCTTTGAAACGGTAGTGTCGGTGGGCGGCGACGGTACCATCAACGAAATCGTCAACGGGATTTATGCCGCCGGCGGCATTGCCTCTACCGCGCTGGGCATCGTCAGCACCGGGACCGGCAGCGATTATATCCGCACCATCGGCATCCCACGGCGCTACGAGCAAGCCTGCCGGTGTTTCCTCCGGCCAAGGAAGATTACCGTTGACCTCGGCGTCGCCGAGTACGAGCATAACGGCCGAAGGGTGGAGCGCCTTTTCGTTAACTTCGCTGGCATGGGATTCGATGCCGAAATAGTCAGGCGCACCATGCAGCAGTTCAAGTCGCTGGGCAGCCTGCCATCTTATCTTGCGGGTCTGCTGGTAACCCTGGTTACCTACCGGAACCGGAGTGTTACCCTCGTTATCGATGGCGAGGCGGCGGACCGGCGCGTCTGCACGGTCATCATGAACAACGGCAGGTACGGGGGAGGGGGGATGAATACCGCCCCCGGCGCCAGCGTCACCGACGGTCTCCTCGATGTTTTAATCGTGGCCGACCTGGATAAACCCGACCTGCTCCGGTCGCTGCCGCGCATCTATAAAGGCACCCACCTGACCCATCCCAAGGTGACCCTGAAGCAGGCTAGAGAGATTGAGGTGAGTTCCCGGGACGGAGGGATGTATCTCCAGGCAGACGGCGAGTTGCTGGGGCAGCTGCCGGCGCGTTTCCGCGTCCTGCCGGCGGCGTTGAATCTGATTGTTTAAACCTGGTGCTATTTTGGTAAGGGATGTAATATGAAGAAGCTATTGAAAGAAATACTGTACAGCAAGCATAAAATCAAGTATCTTTTAGGCACCTTAATCGGGCTGGTCACCCTGGACGGCGTTTTGACGGAATTTTTAGTTGGACGAGGTGCGGCGCGGGAAGTGAACCCTCTGCTGCAGCCGCTGGTGGGGGATATCGGCTTCATGGTTTTAAAGGTGGTCGGTGCGCTGCTATGCGCCCTGATTCTCTGGGATGTCTACCGGCGTTTCCCGAGGGTGGGCTTAATCGCCACTTCGGTAGCTGTAACCGGGTATACGTTGATTGTGGTCTGGAATACTACCCTGTTCCTTCTAGCATGAGCCCGGTTGCGGTGCTGCCTTCCGGGCGTCTCCAGAGCGGTATCACCCCCGGCATCGCATCAACGAACTGGACTTCACGTGGCAGCTTGTAATCGGCCATGCGCCCCTGGCAATAGTGCCGTATCTCCGGCTCGGTGGCGGTCTCCCCCGGTTTCAGGCGCACCAGGGCCTTCACCGTTTCCCCCCGCACCAGGTCAATCACTCCCTGGACTCTGGCTTCGGCTATTTTGGGGTGGGCTTCCAGGACTTCCTCGATATCCGCGGGGAAGATGTTCTGGCCCTTAAGGATGAGCATCCGCCGCTTCCGGGCGGTAATAAAGAGGAAGCCGTCTTTATCCATCTTGCCGATGTCTCCTGTGTGCAGCCAGCCGTTTCGAATGGTCCTAGCTGTGGCCTCTGGCTGGTTATAGAAGCCGACCATCACCGGGCCCCGGACGACGATTTCCCCCTCTTCACCAGGAGGCAGCTCATTATCTTTTTCATCGAAGATTTTTATCTCCCAGCAGGGCAGGGCCTTGCCCGAGGAGCCGATGGGGGCGGAGTTGTCGAGGGGGCACTGGGTAATATGGCAGATGGTCTCGGTCTGGCCGTAGACGTCCAGAATATTGAAGCCGTAATACTTCTTAAAAAGGTCCACCACCACGGGTTCCAGCGGGGCGCCGCCGCTGACGCAGCACCGCAGCGAGCTTAAATCTTGCTGGACGCCCTCACGCCGGGCGACGTTTATCATCAGGGAATAAATGTAGGGGACGCCCATGTACATCGTGCCTTTTTCCCGGGCCACGGTTTCCATGAAGGTCTGCACCGAGCGCCCCGTGCCTGGCACCGCCACCACGGTGCTGCCTTTATGAATCGAGGCCACGAGCACCGCCGTCAGGCCGAACTGGTGGTACATGGGCAGGGCAAACTGGACCAGCACGTCTTTATCGGTCTGCCGGAAGGTCTCCGCCGAGTTCATGGCCTCGACGCAGACGCTCCGGTGGGAGAGGGCTACGCCGTGCGGCTTTTGCGTGGGCCCGCCGGTATAGGAAATGATGGCCAGGTCATCGGGTTTGATTTTTACGTCTACCGGCTCCGGCGGGTTCTCCGCCAGGATTTTCCGGTAAGCATTGAACCTGTCCTCGAAGGCGGGGTCGAAGGTTATCACGTGTCTGATGGAGCTGAACCGTGGCAGGTCGGCCAGCAGGGATTGTAGCGGTGGATTTTCTATCACCAGCACTTTGGGACGGCAGTCGTTGAAGAGGCTGGCCAGTTCGTCGCCGACATAGCGGGAGTCGAGCGGTACGGCGATGCCTCCGGCCTTCATTATCCCGAAGAAGATAGCCACGAACTCCGGGTTGCTGGCCTGTATCATGGCCACGCGGTCGCCCTTTTTAATGCCCATTTCCATCAGGGCATGGGCGACCCGGTCGGAATCTTCCTCCAGCCGGGCGTAGGTGACCCGGCGTTCTCCCATGATAATCGCCGTTTTATCCCCGTAACGCCGGACGATATCATCCAGCATTGATTTGAGGTTCATCTTCTTGCTGACTGGCCTTTCTATCGATTATCAGCCCCCGGCCTGTTTTCAACGCCCACGGCAAGGCTGAACCGCCGGATTTTAAAGGGATAACATTATCATCACCAGGAGACTTCTTGGATAACACAAGTATATCAGAATATGGCTGTTTTTGAAAGGTTTTTAATTGACGGCCTGCCTGAAACCATGTTAATTTTAATGTAGGTAACGAAGTTCCGGAGCTTTAGCCTTGGTTGGGACGCGATTTCCCGCATTTAATGATATACAGGACTTATTAGAGCGCCATCAGGAGGCAATCAATCAGAGCGGCCGGCCGGCCGTCGGCTGGTTCTGTAGCTATACGCCGCAGGAAATCCTGCTGGCTGCCGGGCTGCACCCTTACCGTCTCCTGCCCGAAACGGGACAGGCAATGACCCGGGCGGACGGCTACATTGACCGCAACTTCTGCCCCTATGTCCGCACCTGCCTCGGCGGGGCGCTGGAGGGAGAATATAAATTTCTGGACGGGCTGGTCGTGGTCAACTCCTGCGACCCCATGCGTCGCCTGTACGATGTCTGGCGTTATAATATCGGCGGAGGTTTCATTCACCTGCTGGACCTGCCCCGCGTCAACAGCGCCGACGCCACGGCCTATTTCCGCGAGTGCTTACAACAGTTTATCGCCGGTATTGAAAAGCATTTCAAGGTGGAGATTACCGGTACCGCGCTGGCAGAGGCCATTAATTTATTGAATACCAGCCATTCACGGCTCCGGGCGCTTTATCAGACAAATCTGGATAAGGGTATGCCGCTGTCCGCGGCCGAAGTGCTTAAGGTTGTCAGGGCGGGCACGGTGCTGCCGGTTGATGCTTTTAATGCTCTTTTAGAACGCCTGCTGGAGGAAGTGGCCGCTAGTGCTCCTGTTGATGTTGAGGGCCCCCGGATTTTAATTACTGGCAGTGTCCTGGACAACCCCCGCATAATTGAACTCACCGAGCAGTACGGGGGGAAAGTGGTGGGCGATGACCTTTGCACCGGCACGCGCTTGTTCCGGGACTTGGTAGCGCATACCGATGAACCGTTGACGGATTTGAGCCGTCATTACCTCGGCCGTATACCCTGTCCGCGCATGAAGGACACGCCGCGGAGGTTCGAGCACGTCCTGCGGATGATTGATGAATTAAAGGTCGAAGGCGTTATCTTCTACACGCTGAAGTTCTGCGACCCTTTTCTCTTTGACGTACCATTGCTTAAGGCGCGGTTCGCTGCAAGGGGCGTGCCGGCTCTCTCCCTTGAGGGCGATTACACGCCGGGGACGCTGGGCAGGGTCAGGACGCGTATAGAGGCATTTATCGAGATGTTGAGGCAGCATGTTACGGCAGCTTAAAAAGGCCGCGACAGGCCCCGGTGTGACCACGGAGTTTCTGCGACACCCTCTGGCCTACGGGCTCATGGCGGGCGTGGGCAGGTGCGTTTACGCGCGGCGGGGCGAGCGCGCCCGGGGCATGTGGCTGGACTTTACCTCGCGGCAGATTAAGGCCGCCCTGAAACGCGAGGGGCTGGTGGTGTGGTGCAATGCCTTTTTCCCGTTCGAGTTGCTCTACGGGTTGGGTGTCACGCCCTGCCGCCCGGAAACGATAGCGGCGTGCGCGGCCGTCCTGGGCCTGAGCCATCAGGCCATCTCCTGCGCCGAGTGTGAAGGCTACTCGCCGGATATCTGCTCTTTTTACCGCTGCGCCGCCGGCCTCGATTCACAGAATCTGCTGCCGAAGCCGGATATGGTTGTTTCTGCTTCCTGCCTGTGCGATGGTGCCGTCAAGGCATTCCATAACGCCAGCACCCGCTATGGCTGCGAGCACTTCCTGCTTGATGTCCCGTACCATGACACGGAAGGCGCCCGGAAATATCTGGCTGGGCAGCTCAGGGAACTGGCCGGGACTATCTCCCGGAAGCAGGGTAGACCTTTTAACGAGGCCAGGCTGGCCGAAGCTCTGGCGCTCTCCAATCAGGCGCGTGATTACCTGCTGCAAATCAACGCCATGCGGAAATTATCGCCCTGCCCGCTCTCGGCGGTTGACGCTACCAGCTACATGATGGACATGCAATTCTTCGGCGCAGGCAGTCGGGAAGGAGTTGAAGTTTTCAAAGCGTTGTACGAGAATGTGGATACCAATGTCAGGAGCGGGAGGGGAGCAGTGGCCGGGGAGCGGTTCCGGCTGCTCTGGCTCCATTATGTCCGCCCTTATTATCCCAACGAGGTTATGTCTTACCTTGAAGCGCAGGGCGCGTCCGTCTATTTTAATGAGTCGAGCCATGTTTACTGGGAGCCGCTCGACCCTGCGAAACCGTTCGAAAGCCTGGCGGCCAAGGTCCTGGCTCACCCCAGTATTGGGCCGCTGGAACACCGTGCGGAGCTGGCCTTGAAGCTGGCTGAAGAGTATCAGGTCGATGGCGTCATCCACTTTTCCCACTGGGGCTGCCGCCAGAGCAGCGGCGGCGAGTACGTTATCCGCGACATGATGAGAAAGAGGGACATACCCCTGCTGATACTCGATGGTGACGGCATCGACAGCCGTAACTATTCCAGAGAGCAGACAAGGTTGCGGCTGGAGGCCTTTCTGGAGATGCTGGAGGCGCGATGATGATTACCGCTGGCGTTGATATCGGTTCGCTCACGGCCAAGGCGGTGATATTGAGAGATAACAAAATCGCCGGCTACGCGGTCATGCCCGGTGGGCCGGACGTTACCGCAGTGGCCGGATATGTTCTGGCGCAGGCACTGGAGAGAGCGGGGTTGCGTCATGATGACCTTAAGACGGTAGTGGCCACTGGCTACGGCCGGGCTAAGGTGCCTTTGGCCGTTAAATCCGTGACCGAGATTACCTGCGACGCCCGCGGCACGCATTACCTCTTCCCCGAGGCGGGTATGATTATCGATATCGGCGGGCAGGACAGCAAGGTCATCAGCCTCGATGCCGCCGGCAGGGTCATTGATTTCGCCATGAACGATAAGTGCGCCGCCGGCACCGGCCGCTTCCTGGAGGTGATGGCCCGCGCCCTGGAGATAGAGCTTGACCAGCTAGGGTCGGTATCACTGAAGCATAAAAAATCTATCATCATCAGCAGCATGTGCACCGTCTTCGCCGAGTCGGAGGTTGTCTCGCTCATCGCGGAAGGCTTTGCCCGGGAGGACATCCTGAACGGCCTGCACCAGGCCATCGCCGGACGGATAGCTGCCATGTCGCAGGGACTGGGCTTGGAAAAGAATGTCATACTGGGGGGCGGCGTGGCGAAAAATATCGGCGTTGTCAAAGCGCTGGAAGATAAGCTGAAAGTCAAAGTCAAGGTGCCGCCGGAGCCGCAAATCGTGGCGGCGCTGGGGGCGGCCATCTGCGCGCAGGAAATAGGGGATAAAAATATTAGATTCTAGTTGCATTCAATTTAGGTGCTTACCTCACCCCTCACCCCCCTCCAACCTCATTATATACCGCGCTCCTGCTACTGGCTGGTTGGAGAGGGGGACTATGGGCTGAAGTTTTACACCTTGCTGACCCGGCGGCGTATGGTATAATCAGATAAATACTTTACCGGAGATTGGCAGTCTGGAAGGAATAGAGGTCGCCCGCCGGGCCGTGGACGTGGCCAGCGATAAGCAGGCCAGCAACATCGTGCTGCTGGATGTCCGCGGGCTATGCGGCTTTGCAGACTATTTTGTAATCTGCGCCGGTGAAAGCCAGCGGCAACTGCGCGCTATCTACGATGAAATCGAGAAAGGACTGAAAAAGGAAGGCGTCCTGCCGCACCACCGCGAGGGCGGTTCCGACTCCGGCTGGCTCCTGCTCGATTACGGCGATGTCATCGTGCATGTGTTCGGCGCTGAAGAACGCGAATTTTATAGCCTCGATGATTTATGGCACGAGGCCGCGACCGTACTCAAGATTCAATGAAATCGTATCCGGTTAACTGAAAATCTCTTTCTTCGTGAAAAAGAGGGCTATTTCTTTCTCCGCGTTCTCCGGCGAGTCAGAAGCATGCGTTGAGTTCCGCTGTAGGTCCTGGCCGTATTTCTGGCGTATTGTACCCGAAGCGGCTTTAGCCGGGTCGGTGGCCCCCATTATCTTACGTATGCGCTCCACGGCACCTTCGCCCTGGAAGACGGCGGCCACGATGGGAGTGGCGGTGATATAGTCCACCAGGTCTTTAAAGAAGGGTTTATTCTTGTGGACGGCGTAGTGCCGCGCGGCCAGGGCTTTATCCATGTGCAGCATCCGCAGGGCGGTAAGCTTTAGCCCCTCACCCTGGAGGCGGCTGATGATGGCGCCGGCCAGTCCCCGCTCCATGGCATCGGGTTTAATGAGTACCAGTGACCTTTCCATACGTGCTCCTGATATTCTCTATTTTTTAGTGGAAGGCGGACGGAACAGCCGGGATAGTGCCTCAACGCTGACCTCTTGCAGTGTTGCCACGATCAAATCAGCTTCATAGAGGCTGTCCTCCGGGTGACTGTTGGTGACGGCGACGCATTTCATACCGGCGCGCCTGGCGGCGGTCACCCCGGCGATGGCGTCCTCGATGACGACGCAGCCGGCCGGTTTCGCGTCGAGCTTTATCGCCGCCAGCAGGAAAATGTCCGGGTCGGGTTTGCTCTCGGGCACTTCCGGCCCCGAGACGACGGCCTGGAAACAATCGGCGATACCCAGCCCCCGGAGGATGATATCGATATTCGGCACCGGCGCCGAGGAGGCGATGGCGGTCTTGATATGGCTGGCGTTGAGCTCCCGTATCAACTCCACCGCGCCCGGCAGCGCGACGATGTTGCCGGATAGCATCTGGCGATAGGTACGCTGTTTCTTCTCAGTCAACCTATCGAATTCCTCCGGCGTGAGCGTGTCGCCGAGGGCGAAGCGGATAATCGTGTCATGCCGTCGCCCGAAGAACTTCATGAAGTCTTCTTTACGGAATTCTACCCCCCGCTCCCGGAAGACCTGCCGCCAGGCGCGGTAATGGTAGTCGCCGGTATCGGCGATGACGCCGTCCAGGTCCCAGAGCACGGCCTCCAGGTGGTTTTCAGACATGGCTGCGGTTCTCCTGGACTTTATCGACTTTCTCCGCCTCGCTTTCGGCGACGAATTGCTTGGCGGTGCTCTCGGCGACGACGGTGCCATCCGCCAGGCAGACCCTGCCTTCGGTCTCGATCAGCTTTTTACGGTGGCGCGTCACCCGGGCGGTAACGACCAGCGGTGTCTCCACCTTTATCGGCTGCCGCTGCCTGATGGTGATGCTGGCGGTCAGGCAGGTACAGCCGGTGGCATAAGCGGCATTGCTCATTGCTTCGTCTAAGAGGCAGCCCAGGATGCCGCCGTGGAGCAGACCCGGCCAGCCCTGGTAGACTTTATCGGGCGTGAAGTCGGCCTTCAACGTATCGCCTTCCCTGACAAATTTCAGTTTCAGGCCGATGGGGTTGTTGCACCCGCACCCGAAACAAAAACCTTCGTTAAGGTCGGAATTCAGTATCACTCTGGGTACCACTACCATAGCGTTGTCTCCATTTCTGACCTGATGTCTAAAAGTGCCGCCAGCCGGTCCGGTTGATTTTCACCGCCCGGCCCCCGGCATCGAACAGGTCTATTTTACCCGGCTCGCCGGCGGTGATTTTACCGATGGCGGTGACCGGGCAATTTACCTCTTTTTTAACGCGGTTGATTGCGGCGGCGCTGCCCGTGAAAAGGAGCTCATAGTCCTCCCCCCCGGAAAGCGCCAGTTCACGCGCCTTTTCCCCGAAGCACTCCTGCACCGCAGGATGCACTGGCAGGCAGTCGGTATCGAGGCGGGCGCTGACCCCGCTGGCCTCACAGATGTGGCATAGGTCGGCCAGCAACCCGTCGCTGGTGTCGATGGCTGTTTTCACGCCATTTTGTACGAGTATCCGGCCCTCGGCAAGGCGCGGTGTTGGCTGGAGAAAGGCCTTTCTTAGATATGCGGCATTCTCCGGCTTGAACTCGAGCTTTCGCATGAGCATCTCCAGTCCGGCGGCGGCGCTGCCGGTATAGCCGGTGACGGCTATCGTCTCGCCGGGCCTGGCGGTGGCACGCCGGAGTACCTTTTTATCCGGGCTGCGGCCGATAACGGTGACAGTCACCGAGACCAGCGGCGCCCGCGAGATGTTGCCGCCGGCGATGGCCGTGCCGGACTGCTTGGCCAGCTCGATTATGCCTTCGTAAAGCGCTTGAACGTCCGCTACCGCGGTATCTTCCGGCAGGGCCAGGGCCACCAGGGCGTATTGCGGCAGGCCCCCCATGGCGGCGATATCGCTCAAATTGATGGCCAGCGATTTCCAGCCGAGCTCCCGCCAGGTGGTGGTGTCCAGGGAAAAGTGGACGTCCTGTACCATGGTGTCCACCGTGGCCAGTTCTATCGAGGCACCGGCCTGCCAGGCGGCGGCATCGTCGCCGATGCCGATGAGGGGCTGGCCCGGGGCGAGCCGGTCAACTTTGGCGGTGGTAATCATTTTGTCGAGGAGGTCAATCAGCCCGAATTCGCCCAGCTTCGAGACTTTCACAGTCAGAATTATAACATATCTTGGTACAGGCTCACTAGAAAAGGCATTTCGGGGAAACAAAAAGGGGGCGTGTGCACCCGCCCCCTGTGAAATGGATACAAAAGATAAACTCTCAGGTCTTTTCTTCTACCGCTACTTCTACGGGACAGGGTTCCGCCGCATTGCCGGATGAATGCCTGAACCTGAAGCCCTGAAAAACCGTAAAACCCACGCCGATGAGGCCGGCCACAGTGGCCTCTACTTTATCCAGGTTCAGCGCCGGGCAAAGCCAGGCCAGCGCTGTCACGGCCACTCCGGAAACCCCGAATACCACCATCAATAATATGCCCATCGGTCTGTCCATAATCTAAGCCTCCATGTGGAAAGTCGTTCATTATTTATAACGGATTTCCCGGCTGCGGGTTAGGTTATTCCATATTGATTTTTAAATAGGGCTATCAAAAATGGAGGCTATTAGCTATAATAGGTGTACCGCGATGACGAATGAAAGCTCCAAGACGGCGAGATACCTCGCCGTAAGTCTGCTGGCGGCGACGCTTATTATCAGCGTGGGCGGCTCCGTTCTTCTCGTTCTGAACTGGGAATACATCGCGCGGCTCGAAAGTCAGGGCTATCTGGGGCTCTTCATCATTTCCATCTTTGCCGGTTCGCCGATACCGATTCCCACCCCGAGCATGATACTCACTTTTACGCTGGGAAGCATCTTGAATCCTTTTTTGGTGGGGCTGGTCTCCGGTTACGGCAACGCCTTCGGTAACGCCCTGATTTTCTGGACGGGCCGGGGCGGGTACAAAGCCTTCCAGACCTTCACGGTTACGAGGCCGTCCGATACACCCCCGCACTCTAAATTCCGGCGGTTCATTAACTGGCTGTACCGCGTACCGGAAGTCGCCAGCCGGAGGGTACTGGTGGCGGTCTTCGTGCTCTCCATATATCCCAACCCCATCCTCACGCCCCTCATTCTGGGGATGGGGGCAACGCGCTTCAGCTTCTGGAAATTCTTCCTGACCATCTGGGCGGGCAAGACGGCCCAGTGTATGATATTGAGCTATCTCGGCTACTTCGGCCTGCGCTCTCTGCTGAAGTTTTTCGGCGTATTTGAAGTGCCCTGAAGATTGCCATGCGGCGGAGGTTCTTCTGGCTGGCTATCTTTTTTTAAATCTGCTATATTATCTCTAAATGCGTTATGCCATCCTTGCAGATATCCACTCGAATCTGGCCGCTTTGCAGGCGGTGTTCGAGGATATCAGCGCCAAGGGCGGAGTGGACGAGATATGGTGCCTGGGCGATGTCGTCGGCTACGGGCCGGAGCCCCGTCAGTGCATTGAGCTGGTCAAGCAATTCTGCTCCGTCTGTGTTGCCGGCAATCATGACCTGGCCGCCATCGGCAGGATGGAGCTATCTTTATTTAACCCTGCGGCAGCCGAAGCCTGCCTGTGGACGGCTAAGCATCTAAACCCGGTCGATGCGCGTTACCTGGAGGACCTGCCGCTGAAGGTGGAGAGGGACAATTTCCTTCTGGTGCACGGCAGCCCGGTCGAGCCCGCACTGGAATATATCATCTCCGCCAGCATCGCCGCCAAGAACTTCGCCTCTTTCACCAACAGGTTTTGCCTGGTAGGGCACTCTCATATCCCCGCGGCCTACAGAGAGGAGGGGGATACTCCCCGGACCATACATCTGACGGTCGGCGTGGGTCTGGTGCTGCGCCGGCAGCGGCTGATTATCAATCCGGGGAGCGTGGGACAGCCGCGTGACGGCGACCCGCGCGCCAGCTACGCAATCTACGACAGCGAAGGCCTGATGCTGCGGCTCCACCGCGTGGAGTACAACATAGGTGCCACGCAGGATAAGATGATGCAGGCCAACCTGCCCATCCGCCTCATCACGCGGCTCGGGCAGGGGCGGTAGATATTGTCGTCCGAGTCTTTATTATCGGTGACTTATTGGAGCAATAATGCCACGAAAAAGGGGTACACTACTTGCATATTCACATGGAAAAATATTACTTGTCATGGACAGAGGTCATCATAAATGGTCATTACCTGGTGGAGGAGTAGAAAAAGGCGAAAGGTCTTTTCAGATAGCAATCAGAGAATTGCGTGAAGAATTAGGACTTAAAGTACGTAAGCTACACTGGCTTGGCCATTTTAAAGGTACAACAAGTGTCCATAGTATATACTTTTCAAACCACACTAAAGGTGAAATACGTCTTCAAACTAAAGAATTAAAAAAATACTTGTGGTGGAATAGGAAGAGTAAAATTAAGGCTTATGGACATGTTTGGAAAGCCTTGGAATTAGCGAAAACAAAGAAGTATCTTTAGTCTTTCATTGAGTTATAGTAGTTGCATTGAATTAATGCCCATTTTCTCTCCTTGACAAAGACCCCCGTACCCGATACGATTTTTATTGAGGTCGTGCTAGACGGGGAGCCAGCGGTGCCCTGTACCTGAAATCCGCTACAGCAGGGTCGAACTCCCGTTTGAGGCTTGCGTCTGGTGGGACTGCCCGGGCTAAGTGGCGTTGAAGGCCGGGTCCTGCGCGGCAGAAGGCTATGAACCCCGTCAGGTCCGAGAGGAAGCAGCGGTAAATAGAGATTTCTGGGTGCCGCAGGTACACCTGGCTGGAGCCGGCTGGCGCGGGCAAGCCGTTAGGCGGAGTCGAGGGCGGGTGCACGGCCTCTGTTTTCTGTATGGTTAACCAACTATCCAGAGGTGGTTCCGGCTCTCTCCTGGCTCAAACCAGAAAGCTCCTGCGCCGCTACGGCCTGAGGGCGAAAAAGGGGCTGGGGCAGAACTTCCTCGTCGATGAAAAGATGCTGGAGGCTATCCTGGATGCCGCCGCCCTGACCCCCGCCGATACCGTCATCGAGGTGGGGCCGGGGCTGGGCCTGATGACCGCGGAACTGGCGAAAAGGGCCGGCTGGGTCATCGCCGTCGAGCTTGACGACAGGCTGGCCGGTATCCTTAAAGAGACATTACCCGGCAACGTCGTCGTCATCAACCGGGACGTGCTCGGCACCGACCCGCGCGCCCTGTTACAGGAAGAATCGCCCCGCTTCCCGGAAGCGATAAAGCCCTATAAGGTCGTAGCCAACCTGCCTTACTATATCGCTTCTCCCGTCCTGCGCCATTTTCTGGAGGCATCGGTCAAGCCGGCAACGATGGTCGTCATGGTGCAGCAAGAGGTGGCCGAAGCTATTGCCGCCGGGCCGGGACGGCGGAGCCTGCTCTCCATCGGCGTGCAGTTTTACGGGAAGCCGGAAATCGTCGCCCGCGTACCGGCGGCGTCTTTTTACCCGCCCCCCAAAGTTGACTCGGCGGTGGTGAAAATTGATGTCTATGCCCGCCCTCCGGTGGCTGTGGACGATGAAGGCGGGTTTTTCAGGCTGGTGCGGGCCGGCTTCACCGCCGCCCGCAAGCAGGCGGCCAACTCCCTGGCGCAGGGACTGGGCCTGGACAAGACCGAAGTCCTGGCCTGGCTAAAAAAAGCCGGCATCGACCCCGCGCGGCGGGCGGAGACGTTTACACTGGAAGAGTGGGCGGAACTGTGGCGTACCTTTGCCGGGGTGGTGAAATAGCGTGGTCATGGTAAAAGCGCCGGCCAAGATTAACCTGACGCTGGAAGTCATGCGCCGGAGGCCCGACGGCTACCATGAGATAAAAAGCGTCCTCCAGGCGATTGACCTGTGCGATACGCTGGTTCTGGGGAACAGCCAGGACATAACTTTCTGCTGCGACCGGCAGGACTGGTCAGCGGAAAAAAGCCTGTTAAGCCGGACGGTAAGTTTGTTACAGTCAGCCACTGGCTCTCGGAAGGGCGTGGAGATACAGATAGAAAAGCGCATCCCGCTGCTTTCAGGATTAGGCGGCGATTCCAGTGACGCCGCCGCTTTGTTACATGGCCTTGATAAGCTCTGGGAACTGAAACTGTCAACGGAAGAATTGCATAAGCTAGCGGCGCAGCTCGGCTCGGACGTCGCTTTTTTCCTGTACGGCGGCACGGCCCTGGCGGAGGGAAAGGGAGAGATAGTCACGCCGCTGACGCCGTTAAAAAAAATATGGGTGGTGCTAGTAGTGCCTGATATCCCTTTGGAACCTGGCAAGACGGGGCGGATGTACGCCTCTTTAACACCGGGGCATTTTACTGACGGCAGAATTACAGAAAAATTCGTAGATACTTTACATAAAGTAAATTATTTTCATCCTTCGCTGCTCTTCAATACCTTTGAGAATATCGCTTTTGACAGTTATACGGGTCTGAATGTATATAAGGAGCACCTTATAAAATTGGGCGCGCCGCATGTCCACCTCGCTGGCTCGGGCCCGGCCTTATTTACATTGTTTGAAGATAAAGATAAGGCGGAAGACCTGTACGCGCGCTGTCAGGCGCAGAAAATGTTGGCATATCTGGTGACAACACTGTGAAGAATATCAGGAAGTACGGCGAAAAACCTTATCGAGTGGCCGTCATTCACGGCGGCCCCGGCGCGCCCGGCGCGGTAGCGCCCGTCGCCAAGGAGCTATCTAAAAGCATGGGCGTCCTCGAACCGCTGCAAACGAAAGCGACGCTGGACGGACAAATATTAGAGCTATACGACGTGTTAAAAGAGTATGGGGACATACCCGTTATTTTAATCGGCCATTCCTGGGGAGCGATGTTGAGTTACATCTTCACGGCGCGGTATCCCTCGCTGGTGAAAAAGCTCATTATGGTAGGCAGCGGGCCCTTTGAACAGAGATACGCCGATAATATCGACGGCGACAGGTTGAACCGCCTTTCAGAGAGCGAGCGAATAGAATTTTTAAAGATGGTTGATATTATAAACGACCTTAATACCGAGGATAAAAATAAAGCACTGGCTAAGCTTGGGGAATTGTCGGCTAAAGCCGACACCTATGCCCCGCTGCCCCCCGAAAAAGAGCCGGAGCCCCTGCCGGTCAGCGAGGAAATCAACCGTAAGGTCTGGGCGGAAGCTAAAGAATTAAGAATAAGCGGTGAGCTACTAAATATGGCGAAAAAGATAAAATGCCCGGTTGTCGCTGTTCATGGCGATTACGACCCTCACCTGGCTGTAGGTGTCAGGGAGCCTCTCAACCGCGTCCTGAAAGACTTTAAGTTCATCCTGCTGGAGAAATGCGGCCATGAACCGTGGCTGGAGCGCTATGCCAGGGATGAATTTTATCGGGTACTCAAAGATGAGTTAAAATAGGGCATGAAGTTAATAGGGGGTTATTATGGCCAAATATCAGAGCGATGAGAATTTGCAGGAAGCCTTCGGCGGGGAGAGCAAGGCCAACCGTCGCTATCTCTTCTTCGCGGAGAAGGCGGACAAGGAAGGTTTTCCGGGGGTGGCCAGGCTTTTCCGGGCCGTGGCCGAGGCGGAGACAATCCACGCGCGGAACCACCTCAACGCCCTGGACGCCATCGGCACGACGAAGGACAATCTGACGGCGGCCAGCATCGGGGAGCACCAGGAGTTCACCGGCATGTACCCGGTCTTCATCGAGCTTGCTAAGGAGGAAAGGAACGACCGCGCGGACCGGTCCTTCACGCTGGCCAACGCCGTGGAGAAAGTGCATCACGGCCTCTTTGAGGCGGCTTTAACAGATATAAAAGAGGGCAGAACGCCGGCGGATACCGTTTATTACGTCTGCCAGATCTGCGGGAACACGGTAGCCGGGGCGGCGCCGGACAGGTGCTCCGTCTGCGGCGCGCCCGGAGAGAGATTTAAAAAGGTGGAGTAACAACCGTCGTGGAAAGGCCGAAGGCCGTGGCAATCTCTATCTAT
>CAYWZO010000011.1:0-43192 GCA_964462865.1 uncultured Dehalococcoidaceae bacterium
CGCAAGGCGATGGGCAAGAAAATCGCCGAGGTGATGAAAAAGGAAAAACGCGGCTTTATCGGCGGCGCCAGGAAACAGGGCTATCCCGACGAGCTGGCCGAGCAGGTCTTCGCCCTCATCGAGCCTTTCGCCGGCTACGCCTTCAACAAGGCCCACAGCGTCAGCTATGCCCTCATCGCCTACCAGACCGCGTACCTCAAGGCGAACTATCCGGCGGAATATATCACCGCCTTCCTGACCATCCACGCCGGGGATATGGACAAAATTGCCGGCGCCATCGCCGAGTGCCGCCGTCTGAACATCACTGTCCTCCCACCGGATATCAACCGCAGTCGGGTCGAGTTCTCCATCGAGGACAGCGGCGGCCAGCCGGCCATCCGCTACGGATTGGGGGCCATCAAGAACGTGGGCACGGGCGCCATCGAGCCGGTCGTTGCCGAACGCGAGAAGAACGGTCCCTTTAATTCGATCGAAGACCTGTGCCGCCGCTGCGACCTCCAGGCGGTTAACCGGCGGGTGATGGAAAGCCTGGTCAAGGCCGGGGTCACGGACACGCTGGGGAAGCGCGGCACCCTGCTCAACAGCGTCGAGCGTATCCTGTCGCTGGCCCAGAGGGAGCAGAGACTGCGTGAAACGGGACAGTCCACCATGTTCGATTTGTGGGGGGAAACGGCGCCGGTCCCCCTCCCGCAGCTCGATATGGTGGAGTCCGATGTCTCCGACCGTGAAAAGGCTTACTGGGAAAAAGAGCTGATGGGCGTGAGCTTCTCCGAGAAACCGTTCAGTCCCGTGTTCAGCGGCAAGAACCCGGACACCACGTTCTGCGGGCAGATTGATGAGGAACTTAACGGGCAGGCGGTGGTCATTGCCGGCCGGGTAATCTCCGCCCGCTATCTCCTGACCAGGGACGGCCGGTCTTTCGCCAGCGCCGTTCTGGAAGACTTCAGTGGGCAGATTGAGGTCATGGTCTGGCCCAAGGTCTATGCCGAGACCGAGGCGCTGTGGCAGGAGGGCAATGAGCTGGTGGTGCAGGGCAGGGTCAGGCTGCGGGACGAGCGGCCGCAGATAAGCTGCGACAATGTACGCCTCTACCAGCCGCCGCAGGAAGGGCAAGGACTGGGACCTGCCCCGGAAACGGAAGCGCTGAAGGAGTCTATCGTTGCCGCGGCAAAGGCGCCCGCGTCCCGGCACCGGCTGATTATCAATATCGCCCAGACGGCGGACAAAGAGGGGGATGTCGCCCGGCTGGGGAAGATTATCGCTGCTTTAAAGACCTATCCCGGGCGTGACGAGGTGCAGATAAACGTCCTGAACGGGGGCGTTCCTATCCCCCTCAAGCTCCCCAGCGCGCCGACGGGTTATTGCCTGGAACTTAGGGAACAGCTGGCCGCACTGGTGGGCGCCGACGCTTTCCGGGTGGAGAAAATGGACGGGTAAAAAAAGGGGGCGGACATCATGGAAAAACCGCTGTCCGGTTTCGATTTTTGGGTGATGTCTCTGGGGTTCAGGCTGCGTGACATCGTCAGGCCGCGCGGGAATATTTTAAAGGAAGTGGGCATCCAGCCGGGATTCAGGGTGCTGGACTTCGGCTGCGGCCCCGGCGGCTATATCCTGCCGCTGGAAAAACTGGTAGGTCCGTCAGGTAAAATTTTTGCCCTGGACATGAACCCCACCGCGCTCCGGGCGGTGCAACCACTGGCGGCGAAGCACAAAATTACGAATATTGAAACCATCCGGTCTGATATGTCTACGGGACTGCCGGAGGCAAGCGTGGATGTCGTCCTGCTTTACGACGTGCTTCACTATTTGAAAAATCTGGACGCCGTCCTGGCGGAGCTGCACCGGGTGCTGAAACCGGAGGGTAACTTGTCCGTCAGCGACCATCATATGAAAGAGGCAGATATCACCGCCGGGATATCCGCCGGGGGGCTTTTCCGGCTCTCCCGCAAGGGCAGGGTGTACCATTTTTCCAGGGCGTAGCCGGGTATTATTGTTTACACGTCCCGCCCGGTTCTATTTCTTGCCTTCGCCGAGCTCCGCGGTGATGTCCTTCACCATCGCCGTGAAGACCTTCCGCAGTCTTTTCATGACTTCGGCGGCAGCCTTTTCCCCGGCCGCTCTGGCTTCGTCGGCGGCCTTCCGGGCGTCCTCGGTCGCTTTTTCCAGCTCATCGAGAAGCTCCGGGAGAGGTTTACTGAAGATCTCATGTTTCGGTGCGATTTTATCAGCCATATGGCCTCCTTATTCCCTGTTGGACCGTTCATGAATTATTATAGCACCGGCGGAAGGAAGACGTTAGGAGGGTGATTTAGATAAAGACTTTTTCCGGCTGCCACACCCCTTGGTCCGGCAGGTAGCGCAATATGCCCAGGAAACGCCCGTCCGCCGTATAGGCGCGGCAACGCGTATCAGTTGACAACCCGGGTATACTGATACTCTCCGGCGTCAGGGTATTTCCCTGCCTCATGGCCTTTTCCGCGGCTTCATCGATGGCCACGGCACGGTAGCCCTGGAGGACGTAATCAACGGGATGGACGAATTGTGACCAGTCTCCCTCCCGGGCAGCCTCTTCCAGTTTTGGCAGGGTAATGGCTTCGTCGATGCCGAAAGGCCCGTAGCGGGTGCGGACCAGGCTTTTCAGGTGGGCGCCGCAGCCGAGCTTTTGCCCGAGGTCGTGGGCGAGCGAACGGATATAGGTGCCCTTGCTGCATTCGATTTCCAGGGTGACCGCAGGCCTCTGCCAGTTGATGATTTCCAGGCGGTGGATGGTAACCGGCCGGCTCTGGCGCTCGACGGTGACGCCGGCCCGCGCCAGTTTATAGAGTGGCTGGCCCCGGTGCTTGATGGCGCTGTACATGGGAGGGGTCTGGCGTATGGTGCCCTGGAATTTAGCTAGTGCCGATTCAAGTTGTCCGCGGTCGATACCGGAAGGGTCGCCATGCTGCGTGACCTGCCCGCTGGCATCGTAGGTATCGGTGGCGGTACCCAGTTCAACGACCGCCCGGTACGTCTTGGCGGCTCTGGCCAGGTACTCGACGGCGCGTGTTCCTTTGCCGAGACAGACCGGCAGGACCCCCGTCGCGTCCGGGTCGAGCGTGCCCGCGTGGCCGGCCCGCCGCTCCCCGGTGAGGCGTTTTACCCGGGCCACCACGCCGTAAGACGTCCTGCCGTCGGGTTTATTGATGTTCAGTATTCCGTCCAAAGCTATATCCGCTATTCTGCCGATACGTCATTGCGAGGAGTCCTTCACGAAGTGAAGGCCGACGTGGCAATCTCTATCATCAGTTTAATTCCTATCTGGGATTGCTTCGCTGCGCTCGCAATGACAAATGATTGCTAATTATTTACCATGTTTTTACTTGACGTATCCGCTCCAGGGTTTCCTGGATTTCGCTTCTGGAGAGGAACAGTGTCGCCCTCATGTAACCTTTACCGTTACCCCCAAAATAAGAGCCCGGCATCAGGGCCACGTGCGCTTTTCTTATCAGCGTATTCAGCACGAAATCTTCATCGTTAAAGCCGTCGGGTACCTGTATCCAGAGGTAGGGCGTGGCTCGGGGAATGGCTACCTTTAAACCAAGTTCCTCCAGACCTTTGACGAAGATATCTCGTCTCTCTTTCAGCTCTTTAAAGTATTCCTGCATCTCCGCTTTAACCGCCGGGTCGGTCAGCGCGGCGGCGCCGGCCTTCTGTTTATACCAGGCCACGCCCTGGCTGTGCTGGCTGTTGGCCTTGAGCAGCAGGTTGATATTCCCCTCGCTGCTGACAATCCACGCCAGCCCAATGCCGACGAAGTTATAGTGCTTGGAGAGGGAGACGATCTCGAAGCCGCGTTCCATCATTCCCGGTATCTGGGTAATGGAAACGGGTTTTGTCTCCATATCGAAAACGTAGTCTTTATAAGCTTTATCGAAAATGCCGGTGATGTCCGCGGCTTCCATTTGTTTCAACAGGGACAGATAATACTCCCGGCTGGCTACGGCGCCGGTGGGGTTATTGGGGTCGCAGAAATAGAACGCCACGGGTTTTTCAGCCTTGTTGGAAAAGTCAAATTCCGGCAGCCAGCCGGTGGCGGCCGAGGTGACAACTCTCCTGGGCTGATGGCTGGAAAGCACCGTCGCCGCTTCGTAGACGGGGTAAACGGGGTCGGGGATATATATCGTCCCCGGCCCGAACAGGCCGGCCATATCGTAGAGGACCTCCTTGGCCCAGTTGGTGACCATGATGTTTTCCGGCCGGAGCTTGGTGGCGTGTTTGGCGCGATAGTCCTCGATGATGGCCTCGATAAGCTCGGGGATGCCCCGTTCCGGATGCACGTCGCAGGGATAGCCGAAAGTTGATTTATCAGCGAGGACGTATTTCGCCAGCGTCTCCTTGACAGCCTGCGGGGCTTCGACATCGGGGATGCCGATTCTGGCGTTGATAACGCGTACGCCGTCCCGCTGTTCCGTTTCCCGCGAAATCTGGCCGACTTTACGGAAAGGGTAGTCCGTAATCTCGTTGAGCAAAGGTGAAAATTTCATTGGCCTTTCCTCTTAAACAGTATGATTCTATCCTGAAGTGCTTAAGGATTTTCGTGAGGAGACACTTCGTCGATGAGCCGCAGGATGCGGTCGCCCCGCTCGATAGAGTTGTCCCACTGGAAGCGCAGTTCCGGCATGCGGCGGAGCCGTACCTTTCTGGCCAGCTCCGAGCGCAGGAAACCGGACGCCGAGTCCAACGCCCCGAGTATCTGTGTCTCTTTTTCCTGACCGCCTATGCAACTGACATAGACCTTGGCGTACCGGAGGTCGGGGGATACGCTGACCTCGGTGACGGAGATGAACTCGTCGAGACGCGGGTCGCGGAGTTCACGCTGGATTAACTCGCTGATTTCCCGCTGCATCAGGGTATTGACGCGCTCCATGCGATGTGACATCATGCGGGGCCCGGATAGCTATTGTTACCCGGATTTTTCCATTCTATAGAATTCCAGGATGTCGCCGACGCGGAAGTCGTTGAAGTCCTGGATGCCCACGCCGCACTCGAAGCCGGCCGCCACCTCTTTAACGTCGTCTTTAAAGCGTTTCAGGCTGGTGACCGTGGCGTCGGCTACGATTTCCTTGCCGCGGCGTATCCTGACCTTGGCGTTGCGGACTATCTTGCCCTCGTTCACGATGACGCCGGCCACTTTAACGCCCTTACTGGCGGGGAAGACGGCCCTTACCTCCGCCAGCCCGTCGATGACCTCGCTATAGACGGGCTCCAGCATGCCTTTCAGGGCTTTGGTCACGTCATCGGCCAGTGAGTAGATAATATTATAGTAGCGTATGTCCACGCCGCTGGTGGCGGCCATCCGCTTGGCACCTTCCTGGGCGGTGACATTGAAACCGATAATCAGCCCGTTGGAAGCGGTGGCCAGCATGACGTCGCTATCGGTGATACTGCCGGCGGCGCTGTGGATGACTCTGACCTTGACCTGTTCCGTTCCGAGTTGCTCCAGCGAGTGTTTGATCGGCTCGATGCTACCCTGCACATCGGTCTTGAGGATTACATTCAGTTCTTTGACCTTACCGGCGCTTATCTGGTCGTAAAGGGTGTTGAGGTTGATTGCTTTCGTCCGGGCGACTTCCTTTTCACGGGCCTCCCGGTTCCGGGCGAGCAGCGCCTGGACCTGGCGTTCATCGGCCACGGCGGTCAGATTGTCCCCGACTTCCGGCACGCTGTTCAGACCCAGGATTTCTACCGGCGTGGAAGGTTCTGCTTTCTTGATGCGTTTAGCCATATCGTTGAACATGGCCCGCACCCGGCCCCAAGTGCTGCCGATGACGACGGTATCGCCCTCTTTCAGCGTCCCGGACTGTATCAGTACCGTCGCCAGCGGGCCCATGGTCTTGTCCATCTCGGCTTCGATGACCACACCGGCGGCGGGCAGCGACGGGTTAGCTTTCAGTTCTTCCATCTCCGCCACCAGGAGCAGGTTCTCCAGCAGATCTTTAATGCCCTTTTTCTCCTTCGCGGATACTTCCACGCAAACGGTCTTGCCCCCCCACTCCTCGACCACCAGGCCGGCCTCGGTCAGCTGCTGTTTGACACGGTTGGGGTCGGCATTTTCTTTATCGATTTTATTTATGGCCACGACGATAGGCACCTCGGCGGCGCGGGCGTGATTGATTGCCTCCAGGGTCTGCGGCATCACGCCGTCATCGGCAGCCACTACCAGGATGGTGACATCGGTGATATTGGCGCCGTGGGCCCGCATGGCGGTGAAGGCCTCGTGGCCGGGCGTATCCAGGAACGTTATCTTTTGGCCGTCAATGGTCACCTGGTAGGCGCCGATGTGCTGGGTGATGCCGCCGGCCTCCAGGTCCACCACGTTGGTCTTCCGTATGGCATCGAGGAGCTTGGTCTTGCCGTGGTCCACATGCCCCATGACGGTAACTACCGGCGGCCGCGTCTGGAGGTTATCGGCCTCTTTACCGTAGCGCCGTTTGAGCTTCTTGCTCTCTTCGGCGGCGGTGGCCAGCTGCTGTTCCTTCAGGGGCTTGAGGTGCGCTTTGTAGCCGAAGCCGGCGACGATGCCGGAGGCCGTTTCGAAGTCGATAACCTGGTTGATATTGGCCATGATGCCGTTGCGCATCAGCTGCTTGATGATGAGGATAGAATCCACGCGCAGTATCTCGGCCAGCTGCCTGACGCCGATAGAGCGCGGGATATCAATCACCGGTACGCTGGGCTGGGCCGCCTCCGGGGCGGTCTTTGGTGCCGCGTGGTTGGCGATGTTCTCCGGTTTACTGGCTTTTACCACTTAGCTCCTTTAGCAGTTCCTGTCCGTTTTTCATGAGCCGTTCCTGGCTGGCCGCTGTAAAACGGCATTTTAAAACATTCTCCAGTTGTTTGCTCTTTAAGGCCTTTTCCAGGCACTCCCGCCTGGGACAGAGGTAGGCCCCCCGCCCCTCCTTTTTCCCCGTCGCGTCCATTTCAATATCGCCCTGCGGTGTGCGTACCAGGCGCACCAGGTCGCGCTTGGCCTTTACCTCCCGGCAGGCCACGCAGGTCCTTTGCGGCACCCGCCGGCCGGCTGCGGTAGGGGGACGCTTAATATTCTTCTTCATCTCCTTCGGTTTCATAGTCTCGGCGGCCTTTCCTGGCCTTCACGGTGTCCTCACCGGTGTCCCTGGCGTAAGCGCCCTTCTTTTTCTTCTTGGCTTTGGTTTCGGCTCTGGCCCGGCGCGGTGCCATGATGTCCTCGGCGAACCTGAGTTTGGTCTTGCCTCCGGCTTCCTTCGGCTCGAGCACGGCCGGGGGTGGTATCAGCTCCGCCACCGGTATTGCTTCGCCTTCTTCCTCGGCGACCTTTTCTTCTTCTGCCGCCGGTGTCTCCGTCACCGGGGATATAAGTTCGGCCAGTATTTCTTCGGGTATCTCTGCGGCGGCGGTCGGTTCAACTTCGATGCCTTCTTCCGGAGCCGCTTTCGCCTCTTCTGCCCTGGCTTTGGCGGTGGCTCTGGTGACTTCAAGCTTTTCCGTTTCCGCCATGGAAGCGCTCTTGATATCAATCCGGTAACCGGTGAGCTTGGCGGCCAGCCTGGCGTTCTGTCCCTCTTTCCCGATGGCCAGGGACAGCTGTTTGTCCGGGACGATGACGGTGGCTGCCTGTTCCGCTTTGTTCAGCTCGACGCTGACGATGTGCGCCGGGCTGAGGGCGTTGGCGATGAAGGTGGACGGTTCCGGACTCCACTGAACGACGTCTATTTTTTCGCCGCTTAGCTCGCTGACGATGTTCTGTATCCTGATGCCGCGCAGGCCGACGCAGCAGCCGACGGGGTCGATGCCTTCCTGCTTGGCGGCCACGGCTATCTTGCTTCTGAAGCCGGCCTCGCGGGCGATTGATTTTATCTCCACCGTCCCGTTATAGACCTCGGGCACCTCCAGCTCGAAAAGGCGGCGTAAGAGCTCCGGGTGAGAGCGCGAGACGATTACCCTGGGACCCTTGACGGTGCGGGCCACCTGTAAAAGAACGACCTTGATGCGCTGGCCGATGCGGTACCGCTCGGTGCGCACCTGCTCCGCCGGTGGCAGAATGGCCTCCGTCCGTCCCAGGTCGATATGCACCTGGCCCGTCTCGAAACGCTGGACGATGCCGCTGACCACTTCGCCTTCTTTATCGGCATATTCCTCGAAGATAGCGCTGTGCTCGGCCTCGTGGAGGCGTTGCAGGATGACCTGCTTGGCGGTCTGCGCCGCGATGCGCCCGGCGTTGGCCGGCGTGGCTTCCACCATGATAATATCGCCGATTTTGGCGTCAGATTTTATTTTTTTTGCCTCGGCAAGCGTCATTTCCAGATGGCTATCGGTGGGTTTTTCGACCACGGTTTTTTCCGCGTATACTTCAACTTTGCCGGTGTTAGGGTTGATCTTCACGGCGATGTTCTGATTGGCGGCAAAGTCTTCTTTTTTATAAGCTGATACCAGCGCCGATTCCACGGCCGTCAGGACGACATCTTTGGGCAGGTTTTTCTCCGCCGAAAGCTGTGTTATGGCGAGCAGAAAGTCGCTCTTCATTTCGGGCGAAAACCTCCGCAATATTTTGTATCATAATTAAAAAAGTGGGAATTCACCCACTTCAAATCATAGCTATTCATATCGTGGCCAAGCTTATTATAACACCGATTTTCACCCGATGCAAGATGACGTTAAGAATAATTTTCCACCGTGTCTTTGTCTTTGATGGGGAGTACCGTGTATAATATTTTATTGTGCTGGTGGGGTGTCTCTTCGCCCGGAGGAAATACCGTAAATGGATCCTGGTGAATTAAAAAAAGCAGCCATCAGGGATATTGATTCCGGTTATCAACGGCTGCGTGAGTTAAGTCGGCGGCTGCATGACCATCCCGAGACGGCGATGGAAGAACGCCGCGCATCGGCCTGGTTGACGGCATACCTCAAAAAGAACGGGTTCAGGGTAAAAAAGGGTATTTGTGAGCTGCCCACGGCTTTCCGGGGGAGCTACGGCCAGGGCAGACCGGCCATTGCCTTTCTCGCCGAATATGATGCCCTCCCGAAGATAGGCCATGCCTGCGGCCACAACCTGATAGCGGCCAGTGCCGTCGCGGCCGGCGTGGCCTGCCGGAGAGCGGTAGACACGTTGGGAGGCAGTATTATCGTCTTCGGTACGCCCGCAGAAGAGCTCCACGGCGGCAAGGCTATCATGGCGTCCAGGGGCGCTTTTACTGATATTGATATAGCGATGCTGGTGCATCCGGGTGGCAGCAGCAACCGCGTGGCGATGTCCACCCTGGCCTGTGCCACGCTGGAGGTTGAGTTCTTCGGTCGGGCGGCCCATGCCGCCGAACGCCCGGAACGGGGCATCAACGCCCTGGAGGCGATGATACTGTCTTTTAATGCTATTAATTCGTTGAGACCGCAAATCGGGACGGGGGCGCTGGTCAATGGCATCATCACCGACGGCGGTGAGGCGGCCAATATCATTCCGGCCCACACCGCCGCCACCTTCATCGTCCGTGCCCCGACTGATAGCGCCCTGGCGGAATTGCAGCCGAAGGTGATAAGCTGTTTTGTGGGCGCCGCCGATGCTACCGGTGCGAAACTGGAGTACCGGTGGGATGAGAGCTATGCGGCGATGGTCTCAAATATGGCTTTAGCCCGGCTGTATAGAGAGAATTCCCACGCGCTGGGGCACGATATGCGCCTGGGCGATAATTCCGTGATGAGTTTCAGCACCGATGTCGGTAACGTAAGCCTGCTGGTGCCTACCATCCAGCCCATGGTATCCATCGCGCCGGACACGGTCTTGATACATACCCCGGAATTCGCCAGCGTCACAGCCACCGATGACGCGCTGCGCCGTATGCTCGATGCCGCCAAGGCCATGGCCATGACGGCCATCGACCTGCTGGCTGATCCGGTGACGATGGAGAATGTCCAGGCGGAGTTCAGGAAGGGCAGGCAATAGTATGGCATTGTTCCTCTCTCTCGTTGGGAGAGGTAGCTTTTAAAAAGGCTGGTAAAAAAGACTAGTTTATGGAAGCCTATCTGGGTTTAGATGTCGGTTCTGTGACGACCAAGCTCGCTGTGCTGGACGCGGCGGACAGGCTGGTCGCCAGCTTATACCTGCCCACGGAAGGCCGGCCCGTGGTCGCGGTGCAGGCGGGACTGCGGCAGTTGCGCCGCGAGCTGCCCGCCGGTATTGAGGTTAAAGGTGTGGCGGCCACCGGCAGCGCCCGCTACCTGGCTGGGGCCGTCGTCGGCGCTGACCTGGTGAAGAACGAAATCACCTGCCAGGCCGTGGCCGCCATCCATGACGTACCTGATGTACAGACCGTCATCGAAATCGGCGGGCAGGATAGCAAGATTATCCTTATCCGCGACGGCCTGGTGACCGACTTCGGTATGAATACGGTCTGCGCCGCTGGAACTGGTAGCTTCCTGGACCACCAGGCGGCGCGCCTCGGCATGGATATCGTCGAACTATCGCGGCGGGCGCTGCTCGGCAGTGGAGCAGTGTGTATCTCCGGACGTTGCACCGTCTTCGCCGAATCGGATATGGTGCATAAACAGCAGGCCGGCCACCGTGTCGACGATATTATTTACGGGCTCTGCCGGGCACTGGTAAGCAATTTCTTGAGCGATGTAGGCGCGGGCAAGGACATCCGGCCGCTACTGGCCTTTCAGGGAGGTGTCGCTTTCAACCAGGGCATCGTCCGGGCGCTCCGGGAAGAACTTAAGATGGAAATAATCGTGCCGGCCCACCCCGGCGTAACGGGGGCCATCGGCGCCGCCATGCTCGTGCACGAAAACGCCCCGGCCGGTACGGGACGGTTCCGGGGCTTTGGCGTCAGCGAGGTTGAGTTCACCACCTCTTCATTTGTCTGCCAGGCCTGCCCGGTTGCCTGCGAGATAATACGCATCTCCGAAGCCGGCCGGCCGGTGGCCTGCTGGGGAGGCCAGTGCGATATGTGGGGAAATAAGTTATTGCGTCAGGGAGTTTAGACAGAAATTATGAAAATTGCCATCGATGCTGCTGGAGGCGACTATGCCCCGCACGAAGTAGTCAAGGGGGCAATCAAAGCCGTCCAGGAATACGGGGTGGAGGTTGTTCTGGTAGGCCGGAGAAACGTGCTCCGCGTCCTGGCGGAAAAGTCCATGCCTAAAACCGGCCTCACCTTCGTTAACGCCAAACAGGTGATTGATTTTAACGAACATCCCATCAGGGCCATCCAGGATAAGCCAGATGCGTCAATCGTGGTCGGCATCAAGCTGGTGAAAAGCGGCCATGCCTCGGCTTTCGTATCGGCGGGGAACACCGGTGCCGTCTTCGCGGCGGCTTTGCTGATACTCGGCAAGGTCAACGGCGTCAGCCGTCCGGCCATCGGCTGCTTCCTGGATAGGATAGCATCGGTCCCGGCGCTCCTGGTTGATGCCGGCGCCAACGCCGATTGCCGTCCCGAGCACCTGCTGGAGTTTGCCAGGCTCGGTTCGTTTTACAGCCAGAACCTGCTGAATATCGCCTCGCCGCGGGTCGGCCTGCTCAACAACGGCGTGGAGGAAGGCAAGGGCAATAAACTCGCCCAGGAAACCTACGAGCTGTTAAAGGGCGCTGCGGACATTAACTTCGCCGGTAACCTGGAGGGACACGATATCGCCCGGAGGACTTTTGACGTTATCGTGACGGACGGGTTCACCGGCAATATCGTCCTCAAGACCATTGAGGGCTTTAGTGACAATTTTCTGCACTCGGTCAAGCAGATGGGGCATGTCTTTTCCAGCGCCTCCCGTCTGCGTACGCGAGACTTGCTCAATGATATCGGCTTGCATTCCTGGAGCAGGAAGCTGGACTATACGGAATTCGGCGGGGCCTGTCTCCTCGGGGTGAACGGCAACGTTGTTATCGCCCACGGCCGCAGCCAGGCCAAGGCCATTAAAAATGCCATCAGCCTGGCCAAGGAGACCGTCGAGCGAGGTATCACCGAAAAACTTAGGGAGGGATTTTATGAGTAAACCGGTGGAAGTTGATGAGGCCAAATTTGATGAAGCGGTGTTAAAAGCCAAGACACCGGTGCTGGTGGACTTCTGGGCGCCCTGGTGCGGGCCATGCCGGATGGTGGCGCCTATCGTTGAGGAACTGGCGGGTGAGTACGACGGTAAGGTGGGCTTCGTCGAGTTGAACGTCGATAATAGTCCGGGAGTCGCAGGTAAATACGGCGTGATGAGCATCCCCACCCTGATGCTCTTTAAAGACGGCAAACCGGTTAATACTATCATCGGTTACAGGCCCAAGGAAGAGTTGAAACAGAGCCTGGACAAAGTGCTTTAAAAGGCCCTCGTTCTCATGGAAAGCGGGTGATGTCTATGAGCCCCATGAAGAAGTATGATATCGTCATTATCGGCGGCGGGCCGGCGGGGTTGAGCGCCGCCATCTATACCGCGAGGGCCGGGCGGAGCACCCTTCTCATCGAAAAGGCGGCCATCGGCGGTCAGGTTATCAATACTTCGCTGGTGGAAAACTACCCCGGCTATGAGGCTATCAGCGGGATAGAATTAACGCAGGCGATGTACCAGCAGGCCAAGAAGTTCGGGACGGAGGAACTCTATGCAGAGGTCACCGGCATTGAGGTAAAAGAAGGGCAGAAAATGGTCAGGACATCGCAGGGGGATTTTACCGCCGGGGCCGTCATCGTGGCCGGCGGCCTGGAGCGGCAGAAGCTCGGGGTCCCCGGCGAAGCCGAGTTTACCGGCAAGGGCGTCTCTTACTGCGCCACCTGTGACGGCGCCTTTTTTAAAAATAAACCTGTGGCCATGGTGGGCGGAGGTAACGCCGCCATCACGGAAGCGCTGGAGCTGACCCGGTTCGCCTCCAGGGTTACGGTCATCCACCGCCGTAACGAGCTGCGCGCCACGAAGATAATGCAGGAAAAAGCTCTGGCCGACCCGAAGATAGAATTCCTGTGGGATACCATCATTGAGGAAATTACCGGCGAAGCCATGGTCAAAACATTAAAGGTGAAAAATGTGAAAACCGGTCAAGAGTCCGCTCTGGATGTGGCCGGTGTCTTTGTGGCGGTGGGGTTCAAGCCCAACACTGCTTATCTTCAGGGCTTGGTGAAGCTGGATGATAATGGCTTGATTATCACCAATGAAAAGATGGAGACCGGCGCACCCGGTATTCTGGCGGCCGGTGATGTGCGCAGCGGCTCCATCCGGCAGCTTATCGCCGCCGCCGGTGACGGCGCGGTGGCCGCTATCTCCGCCGAGAGGTATCTAAGCGGGTAACGCGTTTTTAGCGGCTGGATAAAAAATATTTCCCGGTTTTTCCGGGGTCTGGCTTGGACGGTGATTTGACTGTTTCCCGTGGTAAATTATATAAATAATTGTCATCAAAAAGGAGTAAACTGTGAAGGTCATATTCATCGAAGATGTCCCTAATGTGGCCAGGGCAGGACAGACCCGGGAGGTAGCTGGTGGCTATGCCCGGAACTACCTCTTTACCCGCAAGCTGGCTGTCCTGGCGAACTCGAATGCTGCGGCCGCCGTCGAAGCGCATCTCAAGAAGGTTGCCGCGCGCCGTGCTATCGAAGAGGCCGAGATGGCCGAACTGGCCAAAGCAATCAATGGTACCGAGATTACCCTTACGGCCAAGGTCGGCGAGAACGAGCGTCTTTACGGTTCGGTGACCGGTGCCAACATCGCCGAGGAACTGGGCAAGGTCATCGGCCGTGAGGTCGATAAGAGGAAAGTTGAACTTCTGGAACCTATCCGGCAGGTAGGCGTCTACGACGTTACCGTCCGCTTTACGCATGATATCACGGCTGTGGTCAGCGTCACGGTGATGTCCGATGAGCCGGGTGCGCCCAGGCCGGAAAAGGCCGCGAAGGTCGAGGAGAAGGAAGAAAAACCGGAGAAAAAGGCCGAGAAAAAAGAAAAACCAGCCAAAAAAGAAAAACCAGCCAAAAAAGAAAAAGAAGAAAAACCTCCTAAAGAGAAGAAAGTAAAATCGGTAAAAGCGGCTAAAGTCGGGCAGGTAGAGGAAGCGGGAAAAGCCGAAACGAAGGAAAAGAAGCCCCGGGCCAGGGCGGAGAAGAAAGAGAAGAAATCGGAAGCCGGGGCCGGTGAAGAAAGAAAAGCGGAAGAGGAAGTAAAGGAGAGCTAATCGGGTGAACGATGTCAGGCTGCCGCCGAACGATAACGACGCTGAAGAAGCCGTTATCGGCTCGCTGCTGATTGACGGCACGGCTATTTTCCAGATTGCCGACTTTCTCCAGCCGGCGGACTTCTACTTCGAGCCGAACCGCTGGCTTTACGAGGCCGCCGTGGCGCTCTATAAGGATGATATTGCCATCAACCAGGTAACGCTGGCCCAGGAGCTGTCGCGGGAGGGGCGGCTGGAGTCCTGCGGGGGCGCCGCCCGGCTAAGCTACCTGATATCTGTTTGCCCCACTTCCCTGGATATTAAACATTACGCGGATATAGTTTATCGTCTTTCAATAATGCGTCAATTGATAAGCACAGGCGACCGTATAACTGCTATCGGTTATGAGGCCGGCCGGGACGTCGAGGACAGCCTGGCCCGGGCGGAGGGGCTGCTTTTCAAGCTGCGGCGCGGCCAGGGTGCCGGCGACCTCACCCATATCCGCCAGGTGCTGGACAAGTACTTTGAAGAGGCCCCGGAAGCTGCCGGCGAGAAAGCCGAGCGTTTGCCCTACGTGCTTTCCAGCTTCGCCGGCCTGGATGAGTTCCTGAGCGGCTTCCAGCGGTCCGACCTCATAATTATCGCCGGGCGGCCCAGCATGGGCAAGACCAGCCTGGCCCTGAACATCGCCCGCAACGCCGCCGTCGAGCACCGCGCCTGTGTCGCCCTGTTCAGCCTGGAGATGGCGCGCGATTCCCTGGTGCTGCGTCTCCTTTCCAGTGAGTCAGGCGTCAACTCGCGGCGGGTCAAGTTCGGCCAGCACACCGATGAAGAGGAAAAACGCGTCATGGAGGCCACCGGCGTCCTTTCGGAGGCCCCGATTTATATCGATGATACCCCGATGATTCGCATGGCCGAGATGCGCAGCAAGGCCCTCCGCCTCAACTACGAGCGCGGTATAGACATGGTTATTCTTGATTACCTTCAGCTGATGCAGGGCGAAGGCGTCCGGGGCGAAAACCGGGTGCAGGAAATCAGCTTTATCTCGCGGTCGCTCAAGGCACTGGCCCGGGAGCTCAACGCCCCGGTGCTGGCCGTCTCGCAGTTGAGCCGCGCCGTCGAATGGCGCGCCTCCCACGAGCCGCAGCTTTCCGACCTCCGTGAGAGCGGCAGCATCGAGCAGGACGCCGACGTCGTCCTCTTTATTTATCGCGACGAGTATTACTACAAGAGCGAGGAAGATTGGATTGCCAACCACCCGGACCGTGAATATCCCCGCGAGGAAGCGGACGTGATTATCGCCAAGCACCGTAACGGGCCTACCGGCCGGGTCAAGCTGCGTTTCCGCCATAGCCTGGCCCGGTTCGAGAGCCTCGGCAGCGCGGAGCCGACTTTGCTATGAACAAATTTCAGGGTTTTCCCGCCCGGACGGATTATGTCTCCGTCCCCAGCGCCTTCTTCAGCCACCTGCTGCCGGAGATAGACGACCCGGCCGAGCTGAAAACGACCCTTCACATTATCGCGGCGCTTTATCGCAAGAAGGGCTATCCCCGCTTTATCGGCTTTAACGAGCTGCTGGGCGATGCTGCTTTCATCGGCAGTCTGACGGTTGAGGGGGGACAACCGGAGGCAGCGCTCCGCCGCGCTTTAAAGCTGGCCATCGAGCGTGGGACGCTGCTCTGCCTGGCCCTGGATAAAGACGGGGCGACTGAAGATATCTATTTCCTGAATGACGAGTCGGGCCGGCAGACGGCGGCGAAAATAGAGAGCGGCCAGCTCCAGCCGGGCGGGCTGAAAGCCGGGCGCAAGCCGGATGTGCCGGTGGAGCAGATGCCGGACATCTTCACCCTTTACGAGCAGAACATCGGCATGCTGACGCCCCTGGTCGCCGATGAACTGCGCGAAGCGGAAAAGCTGTACCCGCCGGAATGGCTGCGGGACGCCATCAGGGAATCGGCTTTACATAATAAAAGAAATATCAGATATATCAACAAAATCTTAGAGAACTGGTCGGTGGAAGGCCGGAGCAATGGAACATATCAGCGAGATATTAAAAAAACAGACCCGGACAAATATATCAAGGGAAAATACGGACACATGGTCCGCCGCCGATAAAGAGCCTGAAAAAGGTACGGACTGCCCCATCTGCAAAGGCGCCCGTGTTGTCCACCCCCGCCTGCCTTCCGGAAAGCCGGACTACAGCCGCACCGTGCCGTGCCGCTGTGTGAAGACCGCGGAGGCCGAAGAACGCCAGGCCCGGCTGAAGCAGTACAGCAATCTCGGCTCGCTGGCCCGTTTCACCTTCGATAACCTGATACCGGAGGGCCGGAGCAGCCATAAGCAAATACAGGAGCGTTTTACCCGGGCTTTCCAGGCCGCCCGGGAGTTTGCCGCCGGGCCCAGGGGGTGGCTGGTGCTGGAAGGCTCCAGCGGCAGCGGCAAGACCCACCTGGCGGCGGCCATCGTCAATGAGCGCGTCCGGCAGGGTGAACCGGCTTTCTATATCACCACCCCCGACCTCCTCGACCGTATCCGCGCCTCTTTCCACCCGGAGAGCGAGATGCCTTATGATGAGTTCTTTGAACAGGTGCGGCAGGCCCCCCTGCTGGTGCTGGACGATTTCGGCGTCCAGTCCGGCACGGCCTGGGCCAGAGAGAAACTCGACCAGCTGCTGACCTCGCGCTTTAACGCCGAGCTGCCCGCGGTCATCGTCACCAGTACCCCGGTAGCGCGGATGGAAGACCGGCTGCGCACCCGCCTCACCGACCCTCGCCTCTGCCGGGTCTTTGTCCTCGAGGAGGCGGCGGCGGAATCGACCTGCTCCTGGGCACCGGAGTTCGAGCTCCAGAAAAACATGACCTTCATCAACTATAAACGCCGTAACGACCTGTCCAGCGAACAGCAGGACAACATGGATGCAGCTTATAGCCTGGCCTTTAATTTTGCCAAGAACCCGGAAGGTTGGATCGTCTTCATGGGCGAGACCGGCTGCGGCAAGACCCATCTGGCCGCGGCCATCGTGAACTACCGCTACGAAATGGGTAAACCGGCCCTGTTCGCGGTCGTCCCGGACTTCCTCGACCATCTCCGCTCGGCTTTCAACCCGGAGAGCAAGGTGTCTTACGACCAGCTTTTCGAAAGCGTCAAGACGGCCCCGCTGCTGGTGTTGGACGATTTCGGGGAGCAGTCCACCAACCCCTGGGTCAACGAGAAGCTTTATCAGCTTATTAACTACCGCTATAACAGTAGACTGCCTACAGTCATCACCACCCGTCTTTCGCTTGATGAGATAATGAAGGACGTGGATGGCTCTATAAGTTCACGTCTGGTGGACCGTCAGATAAGCGTAACCTTTAATATCATCGCGCCGGACTATCGCACGGAAAGAAAGCCCGCCCAGAAACCGCCATCTGGCCGCGGCCGGGCCGGGAGGAATCGGTAAAGTCCGGTCCGTCATGGCGAGGAGCACAGCAACTTGGCAATCTCAAGCATCGGTTTGAATAACTCCTATGGTAAAAATCGTAAAAGCTGAAGAGCATCATATACCCTCTATCTGCCGGCTGTGGCTGGAGTTCATGCGTTTTTCGGAGGATATCGACCCCATTTTTACCGTACGCGAGGGGGCAGAGACTGACTTTGAAAAGAAATTCCTCCACCCGCGTATGAACGATAATAACAGCCTTGTTCTAGTGGCTCTGGACGGTGAGAAAATGGTTGCCTATTCTGTCTCGCAAATACAGGAGGATCTAAAGGTTATCAAACCTGAAATAAAGACCGCCAGCATCGTTCACTTGTTCGTTACAAAAGATTACCGCCGCCGGGGCATCGGTGAAAAAATGTACGCTGAAATGCTCAAGTGGTTTCATGCCCGGGATATTAACCGTGTTGAACTTCAGGTTATCGTCAGGAATAAATCTGCCGTTTCGTTCTGGGAAAAACACGGCTATACGGACTTCCAGAATACCTTATATACACAGATTTAACTTTTAACCTGTGGTTTTGACTTTTGACTTTTAGCTTTTAAGTTATCTGTAAACGCCAGCGCCCCGGTGGGGCAGGCGTCCACGCAGAGGCTGCATTCCAGGCACCTTTCCGCCCCGATAGGCTCGTCGGCGAAGGTGGAAAGCCTCCTCTCGAAGCCACGGTGCGCGAAGCCGAATACCCCGCTTTTCAGGTGTTTCCGGCAGGCCCACACGCAGCGCCCGCAGAGGACGCACTTGTTGGGGTCGTAGGTAAAGAGCGGATTGCTGTCGTCCACCGGCAGGTCTCTCAAGAGCGGTCGAAAGCGCTTCGGTTTCAGCGGGCATTTCAGCACTTTAGCTATTTTCTGGAGCTCGCAGGCGCCATTGGCGTTACAGTGAGCGCAGTCCAGTGCGTGCGAGGCCATCAGCAGTTCGAAGCCGGTGCGCGCCAGCGCTAAAGCCTTTTCTCCCTTTGTGTTGACCACCATCCCTTCGGCGACTGGCTCGGTGCAGGCTGTGACGGGGTTCTGCCGCCCCTCTATTTCCACCCAGCAGAGGCGGCAGGCCGCCTCCGGCTCTGTTTTATCCCGCAGGGCGCACAGGTTGGGGATATAGACTCCGTTGTCCAGGGCAGCCCACAGTAGCTTATCGCCGGTTGGGGCAGTTATCTTTTCACCGTTAATTATCAGCGAAACGGTCTTCATGATTTCGGGACCTCGCTCGGCGGGGAAAGCTTGACGATGGCGTTGTACTGCACCGGGCAGGCTTTGAGGCAGGTGCCGCACTTGACGCACTTTTCCTGGTCGATGACCTTGATGCGCTTTTTATTGGGGCTGATGGCCTCCACCGTGCAGCTGCCGATGCACGCGTCGCAGGAGCGCTCGCACTTGTCCGGCAGGATATAGTAAGCGATAAGGGGCATGCACATCAGCGCCGGGCATCTGCCCAGCAGTACGTGTTCTTCGTACTCTTTACGGAAATAGCGCAGGGTGGTGAGAATCGGGTTGGGCGCCGTCCGTCCCAGGGCGCAGAGCGAGCCTGCCCTGACCTCGTTGGCCAGGTGTTCCAGATTATCCAGGTCTTCGATTTTGCCCCTGCCGAAGGTGAACTCGGTCAGGACTTCCAGCATCTGCTTCGTCCCCAGGCGGCAGAAGGTGCACTTGCCGCAGGACTCCCGCTGGGTGAACTCCAGGAAGTAGCGGGCAATCTCCACCATGCAGTCGTCCTCGTCAAGCACCACCATCCCTCCCGAGCCCATGATAGCTCCGGCCTCTTGAAGGGAATCAAAGTTGACCGGCAGGTCGAGGGCGGACTCGGGGAGGCAGCCGCCGGAAGGGCCGCCTATCTGGACGGCCTTGAAGCGCTTGCCGCCGGGGATGCCGCTGCCGACGTCGTAGATAATCTGGCGCAGGGTGGTGCCCATGGGCACTTCCACCAGGCCGGTGTTGACGATTTTCCCCGCCAGGGCGAAGACGGCGGTGCCCGGGCTGGCTTTGGTCCCGATGCCTGTGAACCATGCCGCGCCGTTATTGATAATATGGCGCACGTAAGCCAGCGTCTTGACGTTATTGACCAGAGTGGGACGGCCGTGCAGCCCGTGGGTGGAAGGGTAAGGCGGGCGGTGCCGCGGCAGGCCGGCGTGCCCTTCCAGCGAGGCGATTAAAGCCGTTTCCTCCCCGCAGACGAAGGCGCCGGAACCCTGGAAAAGGGTGATATCAAAGCTGAAATCACTCCCCAGGACGTGCTTGCCGAGGAAACTTAGTTTCTTCGCCTGTTGGAGAGCGACTTCCAGTCGTGCCACGGCCAGAGGATACTCGGCGCGGACGTAGATATAACCCTGATGCGCGCCGATGGCGTACCCGGCAATGAGCATCCCTTCGATGACGGCATGGGGGTCGCTTTCCAGTATGGAACGGTCCATGAAAGCGCCGGGGTCGCCCTCGTCGGCGTTGCAGATGACGTATTTGCTTTTCCCCGAGGCCTGGTGGCAGAAGCGCCACTTCTGCCCGGTGGCGAAGCCGGCCCCGCCCCGTCCTCTTAGCCCCGATTTTTCTATTTCCTTGATAATGTTTTCCGGCGGCATGTCGAGCGCCTTAGCTAAAGCGCCGTAGCCGCCCCCGGCGATGTACTGCTCGATGCTGGTGGGGTCGATATGGCCGCAGTTTTTCAGGATTATTTTCTGCTCGTATTGCGCGCGCGGGAAGTCCTGGAAGCTGGGGAGGATATCGCTCGGCTCCAGGGCGGCCAGGACGAACTCCGGGCACGGGTTGTCCCCGAGGATGTATTCGTTGACCAGCCTTTCGGCGATAACCGGGTTGACGTGGGCGTAGCAGACGGGTGGGGCGCCGGGTTTATAGATAATCACCAGCGGCTCGGCATAGCAGTGCCCCATGCAGCCCACCTCGACTACCGGGCAGTCAAGGTCATGCTTCTTGACCTCATCCTGGAAAGCCCGGAGCACTTCCAGAGCGCCGGCGGCGCGGCCGCAGGTAGCTGTCCCGACCGTGATGACCGGCCGGTCGTGGTTGAGCTTCGTCCAGCGCGCGGCGGCGCGTTCTTTTATCTCTTTATAAACAGCGGCGACCGCTGGCCGTTCATTTACCTTCACTTTTTTCTTTGCCCTTCGTTTCACGCTCGCGCTCGAAGGCAAGCAGCAGACCGTCGACCTTGGTCGGTTCGACCTGGGCCTCCGGCTTGCCATCCACCACGGTCACCGGGGCCATGGTGCAGCAGCCCACGCAGGCAACGGTGTCCAGGTCGAACTCGCGGTCGGCGGTGGTCTCCCGGGGGCCGATATTGAGACGCCGTTTCCAGGCGTCCAGGGTGATGTAACCGCCTTTCATGTGGCAGGCGGTGCCCAGGCAGACCTTTATCGAATGGCGGCCCGGCGGATTGAGCCGGAACTGGTTATAAAATGTGACTACTTCGTAAACGTCGATCGCGGGCAGGTTCAGGTATTCAGCGATACCGGTCATGGCCTGACGCGGCAGGTAGCCCAGCCTCTCCTGGACTTGCTGCAGGATGGGAATCAGGTTTTCTCTTTTCCGGCGGAAACGGCTCAATACCTTACCGGTGGCCTGTTTGATCTGTTCCTGTTCTTCGGTTGTTTTTACGTATTCCGGTACCGCCATTTGGGTTTCTCTCCTGCTTCAATTCTGGCGAAGCTGGCTGCTTTTGTCAAGGAATAGGCTCGAACAGGCCGATATTGATTTTACGTTTACAGGTCAAGCCTGTTAATTTACGCTTTTGTTACGGGTTACCGGTTAGAATTCAGGTACCTGAAAATGGGGGGACTCTGCGTGGGTATGAATAACCGGAAGCGGTGCCGGGGAGCCGTTGGTTGCCTGATAGTAGCCGGGCTTCTCTGGTTGACCGCTGGCGGCAGCGCCGTTACGGCCGGTACCGCCTGGACACAGACCAGCCGGACGGACTTCGAATCCGGGACACTTATGTATCTCGATGCCTCCAGTAGCCCGGGGGACGTCAGGCTCGGCGTGGCCGGTGTGAACTATCTTTACGCCTTTCGTGGTTATAATCAAAAGACGTTCTGGAGATATGACCTGGCCGCGAATGCCTGGACGGCGCTGGCTAATGCGCCGGACAGGGTAAAATGGGGCGGCTCCCTCGCTTACGACGACGGCGATTATATCTATGCTTTTCGGGGGAACAACTCCAGCAATTTCTGGAGGTATAGCATTTCCGCTAATAGCTGGGCGGTGATGGCCGGGGCTCCTGGCACGGTAGGCGAGGGAGGGGCGCTGACATATAACAACGGGTATATTTATGCTTTACGCGGTAATGATACGAAGGATTTCTGGCGGTATGATATTTTTGCCAATACTTGGACGTCCCGGGCCAGCACTGCCGAAAATATCCTGAAAGGCGGTACCCTTACCAGTGATGGCGGTAATTATATCTATTCCTTCCAATGCGAGACCACCCGGGCCTTCTGGCGTTATGATATCGCGGCAGACAGCTGGACGCTGCTGGCCGATGTGCCGGAGATATTGGGAGCCGGGGCTGCCCTTGCCTATGACGGCAGCCGGTATATCTACGCCCAGCGCGGAGGGTACAAGGATGATTTCTGGCGCTATGACACCGTGACAGATGCATGGTCATTTAAAGCCGATATCCCCAGTGTGGTGGGGTGGGGTGGTGCCCTGGCTTTTGACGGTGGCAGCTATGTCTATGCCCTGGCCGGTGGCTATACCCAGCAGTTCTGGCGCTATGACATCGCCGCGGATGCGTGGGAGTGGCGTACCAGTACGCCGTGCTCGGTGTCTTACGGTGGGGCGCTGGTGAGGGGTGGCGCCACCTATTATGCCTCCGGTGAATTGACCTCTGCCCCGCACGATACGGGCTATAACGCCGATTTTGGTACCGTGTCATGGTCGGTAACCCTGCCGCCGGGCACGACCGTGAAATTCAAGGTGGCCGCCAATAATGATAACGCGACCTGGGACTTTAAAGGCCCCGACGGCGCTGCGGGCACCTACTATACAACCAGCGGCACCGCAGTCTGGCCCGGCCACGATGGCGGCCAGTATATAAAGTACAAGGCCTATTTCAGTACAACGGATATCGAGTTAACACCGGTCTTGCATGACGTTACGATAGCCTATAGCCAGCAGATACTTCTGCCCAGCGTTGTCACCGAGGAAGCGTCGCCGGTGGAGGAAACAACCGCCACCCTGCATGGAGCAGTGGCTGATGATGGCGGCGAGACCTGCCAGTACCGCTTTCAGTACGGGACAGCGCCGGGTAATTATACGGCAGATACCGGCTGGAACGGTAACGTAACTACCGGAGAGTCTTTCAGCGTGCCCATTAGTGGCCTTGGTAAGGGCACCAAGTATTATTACCGGGCGCAGGTGAAAAACAGCACCGGTACGGGCAGCGGTGGGGAGCTTTCCTTGCTGACCAAGCCCGATGCGCCTGTGGCTGGCACTTTTAAAGCCACGGCCGTCAGTAATACGCAGATTAATCTGACCTGGATTAAAGGCGAGGGTGCCCAGCGGACGATGGTGCGCCGCGGCACGGCGGGCTACCCGGCGGATATCAACGACGGCGCTCTGGTCTACTTCGATACCGGCACGAGTGTGGCCGATACTGGCCTGTCACCGGCAACAACTTATTATTACAGCGCCTGGTCAGAAGTAACCGGCAGCCAGCAGTGGTCGAACAGCAGTCAGGCCGCCACCGCTACTACAAACGCAGGGCCACCGATGGCCGTAGGCGGTGTGGTCTTTAGGGCCAATAAGGCAGTGGTAATGGCACCCTGGCTGGGTATGGCGTTGCTGCTGCTGGCCGGGGGTGGTGCCGGGGTGGGATGGTGGAAAAAGGTCAGGAGATAGGCTTCAGAACGCTGGTTGGCGGTGGCGTTCAGGCCCTTTCACCGAATATTTTGCTGCCGAGGCGTATAATGTTGGCACCTTCTTCCAGAGCAATCCGGTAGGAATCCGTCATCCCCATCGAAAGATATTTCATTTCCACGTTCGGCAGGGCCAGCCTTTTTATCCTGTCAAAGAGATTTTTTATTTCACGGAAAAAAGGCCGGTACTCCTCCGGATGACTGACCGTGGGACCCATCGTCATCAGGCCCGACAGACGAACATTGCGAAGAATGGACATACTGGAAGCCAGCGCCACGGCGTTTTCCGGGTAAACTCCTGATTTCTGCGGTTCGCGGCCGCTGTTGATTTCAATCAGCGCCGGCATTACCTTGCCGATTTGAGCGCAGCGTTTATCGATTTCAGCGGCGATTTCCGGGGAATCCACCGTCTCTATCATGTCGAATAACGCGACGGATTTTTTAACTTTGTTTTTCTGGAGATGCCCGATAAAATGCCATTCGGCGTTATGGCCGATTATCTGGTAGGCTTTTTCAGCTTCCTGGACGTAGTTTTCCCCGATGATTTTGATACCAGCGGCTATAGCTTCCAGGATTTCCCGGGGTTCTCTGGCCTTGGCGGCGGCAACGAGACTGACGCCCTCCGGCAGTTCCGCCAGTACCTCTCTGACTCGCTGTTTAATTGTAAGGGATATCCTCTTTCTCCTGTTGCGCAGCCTGTTGTTGCTGTTGTTGTTGTTCTAAGGCCTGTATTTGGGCCTCCTGTTGTGATTGCTGGTACGCCGTATACTGTCTCATATAATCTTCGAGGGCTTTTCTCAAGTTCTCGTTGTATTCTTCCTGGGCTTTCTGGGCAGCCTCCTGTTGTTGTTTCATCAGTTCAAGTTGCTGCTCCAGGTATTCCTGTTCCTTGGATTTGCCACCGATACCGAGTAAATCACAGGAAGATAGAACGAGAGGAGATATCAAAAAAATAACAACAAGTAAGCTCTGCCATAATTTCATGATTACCTCCTGCCAGATTACTCCGGTAATGTCCTATTTTACATCAAGAGGGGTGGATTCTACAAAATGAGATAATCAGGCATTTTAAGGAGCGACAGGGATTATGGGAGAGTAAGAGTGAGAGAAAAATAGAAATAAATGGATTCTTGCTTATTCCTGCGGATATCGGGCCGATAGGCACGGCTGCTTTAATAATATTGTAATATTATTTGATTGAACTCAGTGTTTTTTTCTTCTTGGCCTCGGGTTTTTCGGATTCGTCTTGGATGGCCAGGGACATGGTGCGGAGTCTGGCGGCATCGGTAAATTTTCTCTGGGCGGCCAGCTCTTCCTGGGCCATAATCCGTATCATCCTGATGTCCGCCAGTACCTTCTGTATCTCTTCACTGGCCTGGCGGATAAGCTCTTCCGTTTCCCGCTGTGTCGCCAAACGCGTCTTGAGGATAAGCTGCTGGGCATCGCTCCGGGCCCGGGTGGCGGTTTCCTGCTGGTATCTCCGGGCATCATCTCTCATTTTCCTGGCCAGTTCGAGTTCCCGCTGGGCGCTAAGTTTTATCTGATGCACGGTTGAGGCGGCTTCCTTGAGGCTGATAAGTTCGTCTTTACGTAAGCCGGCTTCCGTCATGGAGTTACCAGAGTTCTTTTTCACCGGCGTACCGGCAACGGCTCGGGGAGCCGAGATGCCAAATTTTCCCTTTTGAAAATTACTCTTGTATGCAGCTTCTTTTTTCATGACATATCCTGTTTCTGGTCTTCTGTTAACCGGAAGCCATCGCAATCGTTAATTGTTCGATTATTTAATATATAGCTGGCTCTAGATTAGATACTACATCCTGATGCCGCTGGGGCGGAGATAGTTGTTACCTAAAATATATGGGTGAAAGCACCCATCTTTAGAAAAAATACCCTTAAAACCATTGACCAAATGAAATAAATGGTTTACACTGTTGGTATGTCCTATCCTTCAATAGCCTTGGAGATGAAAGGTTTTCACATAACTTTCCGGTGGCCTGACCGATTATTGTGTGCCACCGGGCAGCCGGGGATTTCTTTTAACTAGTCCGCAGCTTTTTTCTATTGTCTTTTTCTGTTTTTATGATTAGCACGCATTACATGTAATAACGGGGTCGTTGGGGGTAAAGGGGCCTTTCTCAAATCCTATAAACAGGCGGATGGAGGCAGATATGACGGCTACCAGGTACAAACATATACGCGAGCAACTGGAAAGCGAACATAAACGCTTGGCAGATGAGCTGGCACAACTGCAGACCAGTGCGTCCACTTCTGAAGAGCGGCGGGAGGGCAGCCCTTTCGGCAAGAGGGAGGAAGAAGCGACGGAGACTCTGGAACTGGAAAAAAGGCTGGCTCTGGAGAACCGCATCCGTCAGGAGATAGCCACGGTAGAACACGCCCTGGATAAATTCGAGAAAGGCACTTATGGATTGTGTGACAATTGCGGTCAGGCCATTGATCCGGAAAGGTTGGAGGCGCTCCCGCAGGCAAATTTATGTGTGAATTGTAAGGCACTGCTGGCGAAGAATGCAAAAAGTAAACCGCCCACGGTTTAGCTGGCGGGACATCGTCTTTATTGATATCGTACTGCTGGTAATTATTGCTGACCAGCTTAGCAAGTTCTGGATTGTAAAACATCTGTGGCCGGGGGAAATCCTCTGGGATGTCGGACTCCTGCAGATTATCCACGTCCAGAATACCGGCGCCGCTTTCGGTATATTCAAGGGTCACACCACAGCCCTGATTATTGTTGATTTCATCGGGATATTCGTCTTTTTATATATTGTTATCGTGCTGCGCCGCAGATGGCCGTTGGTTAGTAAGATGCCGGTTCTTACGGGCGTCGGGCTGATTATGGGTGGGTTAATCGGCAACCTGATTGACCGCCTTCGCACCGGCTACGTTACGGACTTTATCGATTTTAAAGTCTGGCCGGTCTGGAATATTGCCGACGCCTCGACGGTTATCGGCACTATTATTCTCGCCTACTGCCTCATCTTTCTGGCAGGGCGGGCGCAGATTAAGGAATGAGCAGGCAACACAGCTTTACGGCTGATATACCGGGGGCCCGCCTGGACAGGTTCCTCGCCGAAAGATGCCCCGGGCTTTCCCGCACCCATGCCCAGAAGCTCATCGCCGATGGGCTGGTCACCGTCGACGGAAAGGCCGCCCGCGCCAGCCTCAAGCTGAATACCGGCGATATTATCGACGTCACCATCCCCCCCGAAGCCCCCAGCCATCTGGTGCCGGAAGCAATACCGCTGCGGATTGTCTATGAGGACGCCGACCTGATAGTGGTAGATAAACCGGCCGGGCTGGCGGTGCACCCGGCGCCGGGGCACCCCGCGCACACCCTGGTGAACGCCGTCCTGGGGCGCCTGCCGGAGCTGGCCAAAGACCAAGAAACGCTGCGGCCGGGGATAGTGCACCGGCTGGACAAGGATACCTCCGGCCTGATAGTGGTGGCCAAGAACCGCGCGGCGCAGGCTGACCTCTCCGACCAGTTTAAATCGCGGACGGTGGTGAAAAACTACCTGGTACTGGTCAAAGGCAGTCTGACTCCGGAGACTGGCATCATCGAGGCGAACATCGGGCGGGACCCGCGGCACCGCCAGCGCATGGCGGTGGTGACGGGCGGGCGGGCGGCGCGTACGGAATACTGCGTCCTCAAATATATAGGTGATTTCTCTCTCCTTGAGATTAAGCCGGAGACGGGACGCACCCACCAGATAAGGGTGCACCTGGCGGCCATCGGCTTCCCGGTGGTCGGCGACGCCACCTATGGTGTCCCTTCCCCGCACCTTTCCCGGCAGTTCCTGCACGCGAGTAAACTGGGCTTTAATTTGCCCTCGACCGGGGAGTGGGTGGAGTTACAATCGCCGCTGCCGGAGGATTTAGAGCGGGCGCTGAAGGAGATTTCTAAAATCTAAACTCTAAATATTTTCAATTTTAGGTATTTGATTTAGTGTTTTATTAATTTGCATCCCTTCGCCAAACGTGGCACAATATTTAATAGATATATCGTGATATCTCTGGAATTCACTTGAGAGGGCACTAATGCAGTATCGTAAATTCGGCAAGCTGGACTGGAAGGTGTCGGCGCTGGGCTTCGGCTGTATGCGCCTGCCGGTCATCGGCCAGGACCAGTCCAGGATAGATGAGCCGCTGGCCATCCGCATGATGCGCTACGCCATCGATAATGGCGTTAAATACCTGGACACCGCCTACATGTACCACATGGGCAACAGCGAGCGTGTCCTGGGCAGGGCGCTCAAGGACGGCTACCGGGAGAAGGTGAGAATTGCCACCAAACTGCCCGCTATGGCGGTCACCAAACCAGAGGACTTCGACCGCATCCTGAACGACCAGATTGAAAAGCTGCAAATCGATAAAGTAGACTTTTACCTGCTGCACGGACTGAACAAGGCGTCCTGGGTCAAGCTGCGGGATATGGACGTTTTAAACTGGGCGGAAAGGCAAATGGCGCAGGGGAAAATCGGGCGGCTGGGCTTCTCTTTCCATGATAAATACCCTGTCTTTAAGGAAATCGTTGACGCGTATGATAACTGGGTGCTGTCACAGGTGCAGTATAACTATATGGATATCAGTAACCAGGCCGGGCGCCGCGGGGTCGAATATGCCGCCGGCAAGGGGCTGGCGGTGGTGGTCATGGAGCCGCTGCGGGGCGGTAAGCTAAGCAAAGAGCCGCCGCCAGCGGTAGCTAAAGTCTGGGCCAAAGCGTACCGTGAGATGAAGCCGGTGGAGTGGGGTCTGCAATGGGTCTGGAACCAGCCGGAAATCTCGGTGGCCTTAAGCGGCATGAGCACCATGGAGCAGGTGGTGGAGAACGTGGCCATCGCCGGCCGCTCCGGACCGGGTACCCTCAATGATAAGGATTTAGTGCTCATCGACCGGGTGCGTAAGGCCTACCGCGGCCTGACCCCCATACCGTGTACCGACTGCAAGTACTGCCAGCCTTGCCCCCACGGCGTCGATATCCCGAGGGTCTTCCAGTTCTATAACGACGCCGTGATTTACGATGATTTTGCCACGGCTCGCCGGATGTATAACGGCCCGTTCTTTAGACCTGAATCCCGCGCTGATAAATGCGAAGAGTGTAACGAATGCCTGGAGAAGTGTCCCCAACATATCCAGATACCGGACTGGCTTAAGAAAGCCCACGCCGCTCTTAAAGTAGAACCGGCCCCGCCACCGGGATAAATAACTCGTAAGTCGCGTGCTCCGGTCTCGCTTTTTATCCTATTTTTACCTGTACAGCCACTTGCGGAAAACGTAGCGGCTGAACCACGGCATTAGTCCCCATGTCAACGACCCCACCACGAGTAACGAAGATAAGATATTTCCCACCAGAAAAGGCCAGTCTTCGAGCCGACCCTGAATAGGCACGATAATGGATGATGAAATGTACACCGCCAGGCTGGTAACCAGAAACATCTTCCAGCGCGGCGGCGGCGCCAGTTCCGGGCACTCCGGGATAGAGAACCATGTCTCCAGGCCGGTCGATTCCTGGCGGCTCATTCTGGAAAAGGCGTCTGCCTCGTGAGTGAGCTTCTGGCGGATATAGGAGTCCTCCCAGAGATGCACGGACTCCCGGTCCTTGAAGCGCAGTACGACGTGGTACAAACCGGGTTTACCCGGCTCCGGGATAAGCATCGTAGCACCGGTGTTGCCGGGGGCTTCCGTGGCCGCAGCCACCAGTCGGCGTACCCATTCGTCATAGTCGCGTTCATGCCCCGGAAACACCCGGCGGCTTATGACCACGGTGACCGATTTCACTCCGGTTACAACCGTATCGCTGTCCATAGGTAGACCTCCTGGCTTATAATGCCGATTTTTTCAATATTTTATAATGTTTGACCTGCCGAATATAGTACCTAAATCACATCCTGTCCGTAACGCACAGGGGAAATAACATTAAAGCCACTTTTTTCTTCTGAAGTAGAGTGCCAGAATGAGGCCGATTATAGCCATCAGGCCGAGGGCGCCGAAATACCCCCAGTGCCATTTGAGTTCCGGCATGAACTCGAAATTCATGCCATACAGGCCGGCGACAAAAGTCAGCGGTATGAATATAGAGGCGAAAATCGTCAATACCTTCATTACCTCGTTCATCTTATTACTCACGCTGGATAAGTAGATATCGAGCATGCCCGAAATCATGTCCCGGTAGCTCTCGACCGTGTCAATAATCTGGATGGTATGGTCATAGACGTCCCGGAGATAGGCTCCCATGCTTTCATGAATGAGCGCCGAATCCAGACGCTCGAGGCCGCTGATCAGCTCCCTTAAAGGCCAGATGGACTTTCTAAAAAATATCATTTCGTTCTTAAGTTCCCGGATATTTTGCAGCGTTGCCGGGGTAGGATTAGTCGCCAGTTGCTGTTCCGTTGCCTCTATCCTCTCATCCAGGTTTTCCAGGATGAAAAAGTAATTATCGACGATGGCATCCAGCAGGGCGTAGGCCAGGTAATCAGCCCCTGACTTTCTTATGCGTCCTTTATTTTTCCTGATTCTATCTCTCACCATATTAAAAACATCGCCCTCGCGCTCCTGGAAGGAAATGACAAAGTTCGAGCCGAGTATCAAGCTGACCTGTTCTGTTTCCACGTTTCCGGTCTTGTCGCGGCAATAAATCATTTTTAAAACAAAAAAGATATATTCATCAAAGTCTTCCATCTTGGGCCGCTGGTCGGTGTTCAGGATATCTTCCAGCAGCAGGGGATGCAGGCCGAAGTGGCTGCCCAGCTTCTCTATTATTTCTACCTCATGCAGGCCGTCGATGTTTATCCAGGTGACAGTGGGCAGGTCTTTAAACGGGAAGCACTCTTCGATTGTCGCGGCTTCCTTTTCCGTGAACTGCGTGTCATCGTAATCGAAGATGCTTATCTTGACCTTTTCCGCTTTTCTCTCCCCGATATGAATCAGCGTACCGGGCGGCAGTCCTGCCTTTTCTGACCTCTTTCTGATAAACCTGCGCATCATTTACCTCCGCGGTGTTTTTCCGGACGTGTCGCATTTTATGCTAACAGCACGGAAAATACAAATGAAAGGTCTTTTCTAGAATCTTTAAAGTGTAAATGGTAGAATTAAGAATATTTGGTTTGAAGAAAGATTTACGATGACCGCACCCGTGAGAGTCCGTTTCGCCCCCAGCCCCACCGGCCGTCCCCACGTGGGCAATATCCGCACCGCCATGTTTGACTGGCTCCTGGCCCGGCATACCGGCGGCACGTTTGTCCTCCGCATCGAGGATACCGACGTGGAACGCAAGGTGGCAGGCGCGGTGGAGAATATCCTGGACGCCCTGCGGTGGCTGGGATTGGACTGGGACGAGGGGCCGGAGGTGGGGGGTGATTATGGCCCTTATTTTCAGTCGCAAAGGCTTAATCTATACCGCGAGGCTGCGCAGAAACTCGTACGGCAGGGAGATGCCTATTACTGCTATTGCTCATCAGAACGGCTCGAAGAGGTACGGAAACAGCAGGCCGCCCGCAAGCAATCGCTGGGCTATGACCGCCATTGCCGTGAAATAAGCGTACAGGAAAGGGCGGAGAAAGAGGCGGCGGGCATCAGGCCAGTGGTACGCTTTAAAGTACCGCTGGAGGGGCAAACGGAATTTCACGACCTTATCTACGGCGATGTGGTCTTCGAGAACAGCACGATAGATGACTTCGTGATGCTGAAATCGGACGGCTACCCGACCTATCACCTAGCCAACGTCGTCGATGACCATGCCATGAAAATCAGCCATGTCATCCGCGCCGAGGAGTGGATTTCCAGCACGCCCCGGCACCTGCTGATTTACAATGCCCTGGGGCTGGAGCCGCCGCTATACGTCCACCACCCGATGATTCTCGGGCCGGACCGCGCCAAATTAAGTAAACGCCACGGTGACGTGTCACTCCTCGACTACCGCGACCATGGCTACCTGCCGGAGACCATGTTCAACTTCCTGGCGCTCATTGGCTGGTCGCTGGATGACAGGACCGAGATAATGAACCGGCAGGAACTTATCGATTACTTTTCACTCGACCGCATCGGCAGGACCGGTGCTATCTTTAACCGGGACAAGCTCGACTGGATGAACGGGGTCTATATCCGCAGCTTGACTGTTGAAGATTTGGCGGACAGGGTATTACCGTTCATGGAAAAGGACTTACCACCGGAAGTGAAGCGGCCTCTGGATAGAAACTACGTCAAGCAAATGGTGCCGCTGATACGGGAACGGATAAATACGCTAAAAGCTGCGGCCACCTATGCCAGTTTTTTCTTTGTAGATGAGCTGGAATATGACACTTCCATGCTCATTGGCAAGAAGATGACCAGGGAAACCGCATTAGCGGCCTTGAAAGCCGCTGAAGAAAAAATATCCTCGCTGGGGAGCTTTGACCATGCTCTGTTGGAAGATTCCCTTAGGCATCTTGCCGATGGTCTGGGGATAAAGACGGGGCAACTTTTTAATCTGCTTCGCGTAGCTACCACCGCCCGTGAGGCTGCGCCGCCGCTCTTTGAGACGATGGCCGTGCTGGGTAAAGAGAGATGTTTGAAAAGGATAGGGGTTGCGCTTAAAAAACTCGGCGGCAGTTGAAATTCGTAAAACGGAAAAGGCGACAACAAGAGGACAATATGAATACGACCAATCCAAATGCGCCGGATGATTTTATACGGGATATTGTCCGCCAGGACCTCCGGACTGACAGGTTTGGCGGCCGGGTGCATACCCGGTTTCCGCCGGAGCCCAACGGCTTGCTGCACATCGGGCACGCCAAAGCCATCTGGATCAGTTACGGTATCGCCGAGGAATTCGGCGGACTTTATAATTTGAGATTCGATGACACTAACCCCGTCACGGAAGAACAGAAGTATGTCGACGCTATCATTGGCGATATCCACTGGCTGGGATGGGACTGGGGAGACCGCCTGTATTTTGCCTCGGACTACTTCGAGCAAATGTATGAATATGCCGTGCAGCTTATCAAAAAGGGCAAGGCATACGTTGACGATTTATCCGCCGATGAAATCAGGGAATACCGCGGCACCCTGACCGAACCGGGCAGGCCGAGCCCCTATCGGGAGCGCCCGATTGAAGAAAGCCTCGATTTATTCAAACGTATGCGGGACGGGGAATTTCCTGATGGCTCACGGGTACTGCGGGCGAAGATTGATATGGCCTCGCCCAATATGAACATGCGCGACCCGGTCATGTACCGTGTCCTGCATGCCACGCACCCGCATGCTGGTGATAAATGGTGTATCTACCCCATGTACGATTGGGCCCACGGCCTTGAGGACTCTATCGAGGGGATTACCCATTCCCTCTGTTCGCTGGAATTTGAAGACCACCGTCCTTTATATGACTGGTTTCTGGATGAACTGGGAATCTACCATCCCCAACAGATTGAGTTTGGCAGGTATAGTTTGACCTACACTGTGATGAGTAAACGCGTCCTCCGGCCGCTGGTGGAGACCGGTATTGTCAGCGGCTGGGATGACCCGCGCATGCCGACTCTTTGCGGGCTGCGCCGGCGCGGCTATACGCCGGAAGCCATCAGGATGTATTGCGAGAACAGCGGCGTTTCCAGGGCCAACACCACCATCGATATTAACTTCCTGGAACACTGTCTCCGTGAGGATTTGAACAAACGGTCGCCGCGGGTTATGGGTGTGCTGCGCCCGCTGCGTCTGGTAATTGACAACTACCCGGAAGGCCAGGTGGAAGAGTTCGATGCGGTGAACAACCCCGAAGACCCTGACGCCGGGACGCGTAAAGTACCGTTTTCCAGAGTTCTCTATATAGAGCAGGACGATTTCCGGGAGGAGCCACCGCCTAAATATTACCGCCTCGCCCCGGGCCGCGAGGTAAGGTTGCGTTATGCCTACCTTGTTACCTGCGTTGGGGTGGTCAAGGATGAAAAAACCGGGGCGATAATTGAGGTCCATTGCACTTATGACCCGGCCACTCGCGGTGGCGATGCTCCGGACGGGCGCAGGGTGCAATCCACCATGCACTGGGTCTCGGCCGCACATGCGCTCGAAGCTGAAGCGCGTTTGTACGATCACCTGTTTACCAGGGAAAATCCTCTGGATGTGGAAGAAGGCGCTGATTACAGGGATTATCTTAATCCGCATTCCCTGGAAGTATTGAACTCATGCCGTGTTGAACCTTCTCTCGCTGATGTCCCATCCGGGAGTCGCTACCAGTTCGAAAGACTGGGGTATTTCTGCGTTGACCCCGATTCCTCACCGGGAAAACTGGTATTTAACCGGATAGTTACACTTCGGGACATCTGGGCAAAGATACAGAAGCAGCAGAAATAATGACTCACAGGAGTGAGGTCTCCAATCTCAAAGCCTGGCTACTGGTCCTGGAGGTGAAGGGGAAGGCATCGTGAGCCTCGAGCCGGGGTACATGGCCCTGTACCGTTCGGGCGAACTGGAACGCCGTACCCGGGCGCTCGAAGCCCGCCTGGCCGAATGCGATATCTGCCCTCGCGAATGCCGTGCAAAAAGGCTCAATGGAAAGGTTGGTTCCTGCCACTCGGGGGCCTTACCGATAGTCGCATCGTGCTGCGCCCACCACGGGGAAGAACCGGTGCTCTCCGGTACGCGTGGCTCCGGGACGATCTTCTTCGGCAATTGCAACCTGCGCTGTGTTTACTGCCAGAACCACCAGATAAGTCAGGACCCGGAGGCCCAGCAGCGTAACGAAGTCAGCACCTCTGTGCTGGCGGAGCGTATGCTCTACCTCCAGGACGCGCTCCGATGTCACAATATCAATCTGGTAACGCCTTCGCACTTCGTGCCGCAGATTGTGCGGGCCGTACTGGAAGCGGTACCGCGGGGCCTCCGCCTGCCCCTGGTCTATAACACCAGTAGCTACGACTCGCTCCAGACTCTGCAAGAGCTTGACGGGATAATCAGCATCTATCTGGCTGACTTACGTTATGCTTCCAACGAATACGGGCGCAAATACTCTCATGTCCGCGGCTACGTTGAGGTCTCCCGCGCCGCCATCCGGGAGATGTACCGGCAGGTGGGCAACCTGGTGGTGGATGCAGAGGGCATCGCCCAGAAGGGGCTGATTGTTCGTCACCTGATACTCCCCAGCGACATCGCCGGCAGCGGGGACTCGCTCGGGTGGCTGGTCCGGGAGGTCTCGCCGCAGGTGGCCGTGAGCATTATGTCCCAGTATTATCCGGCCCATAAGGCCGCCGGCCGTCGCTATCCCGAGCTGGCGCGTAAAATCATCCCGGAAGAATATAACGAGGTGGTTTCCCTGGTGAAAAAGCTGGGTATGGAAAACGGCTGGCTGCAGGATATGGCATCGGCCGAGAACTACCGCCCAAACTTCGCCGTGGATAGTCCTTTCGATGATAAGAAAGGGCGGAGACGGTGAACCAGCTGGCTACTTCCTCTTGCGCTTGGAAAATCCGAAGGTAATTTTCAGCCCGTTGAGTTTATCTCTCTTGTTGACGTTCTGGATAAAGCTCTGGAGGTCGGTACGGGGCTTATCGGTGGCCGTAGCGGGTTTTTTACTCTTGGTCATACGGGCAATATTATAGCATACCTCTCGGTACCAGGCCAAACATTGACGGACCTGTTATCCGCCGCATAAAATAACACAGCGAACGGTGAGGAGAAAACCGATGAAATATATCTGGGCGCCATGGCGTATTGAATATATCCGGAGTAAAAAGCCGGCGGGCTGTATCCTCTGTGCCCTGCCTGCCGAGGATAAAGATAAGGGAAATTATATCCTCTTTCGGGGTAAAAAGAACTTTATCATGATGAACAGTTATCCCTATAATCCCGGCCACCTGCTGGTGGCGCCTTACCGGCATACCAGCGACCTGGAAGAGCTTACTGCCGCCGAACGTAATGAGCATTTCGAGCTGGTCAGCCGGTGTATACGGGTACTTAAAGAGACCTTTAAACCGGGCGGCTTCAATATCGGCGCGAATATCGGGAAAGTGGCCGGGGCCGGCATCGAGGACCATTTTCACAGCCACATCGTGCCCCGATGGCTGGGCGATACCAACTTCGTCACCGTCCTGCCAGATATCAGGGTGGTGCCGCAGGCGCTGGCGGAGACATACGATACGCTTAAAGACAAGTTTTGAATGATTTATGGACGGCCGCTATTCGGGCAACCCTTCAATATAACCCCGGTTCATAAGGGTTCCAATTTCATTGACCACGGCGCTCCAGGAAAGTCCGGTATAATCTTCTATCTCTTCAACGCTCGCCGCCCCGTGTTCGTAAAAATAGTGAAGCAGTTTGAAATCGCTTGTCACGGCGGAGGCATCGATATGCGCCCTCGTCTCCATTCTCCGGAACCTGGCCCTCCCTTCCTGGGTTAACGTATAGCGTTCCATGATCCTGAATCCTTTGAGCAGGTCTCCAGGGCTACTACTCGTTTTTTTAGTTTGGATATACAGTCTATGTCGTCAGGAGATGTTTGTCAATACGGAAAATACACGTTCTTCAGGCTGAAAGGAACGATATGGCTGATAGCCCTGGTATTTCGGAGCAATTGAAATATAAATATGTTTTGGAATAAAATAATCAGGGTTCAAGAGAGGAGTATGAATCATGGATGCTATCTTTGGCGACGGAAAGATATCAAAACGAGAGTATGAAATAATCTCCGAGTATGATGTACCCATTACCATGAGTGACGGTGTCAAAATCAGTGTGGACATCTTCAGACCGGATGGCAGAGGGAAATTCCCGGCTTTACTGGGCATATCAACGTTCAATAAAGACATTCAGGCCGAACGTATCTGGCCGGCCGCTACCAGGAGTAAGCGCATACGGGGAATACCCAATGCCTGCCTGGAAACGGCCAATACCGACTTCTTTGTGAGAAGAGGCTACGTGAATATCATCGGCGCCGTGCGTGGTACGGGTAAATCCGGGGGAGTATACCAGTATTTGAGTCCCAGGGAAGTCCAGGACACTTACGAGATTATAGAATGGATAGCCAAACAGTCCTGGTGCAACGGCAATGTGGGCATGGTGGGGCTGGGATATTATTCCGCCCATCAGCCCCTGGTAGCCCAGTTGCAGCCGCCGCACCTGAAAGCCATGGCGCCCATCGGCACTTTCTGGGACAATTACCGGCATTTCTGGTGGCCGGGCGGGGTACTATCGAAGGGATTTCTCCGCTGGCTGGTCTCTATAGTCAATTTTGATGTTCATCACGAGAAGAGTGCCCTTGAAGAAGAACTGGGGGAGAAGGGCTACCGTGAGGTTATCGCCCGCGCTCTGTCAGATAAAGATATCAACGCCGCTCAAGACATCATGGAAGCCTTAAAGAACTACGAAAAGGTAGGGAATGTCAATTACCTCGACATCGTATTGCAACCACTCATGTCGAAATACTGGATTGACCGCGGCTCGGAATGGGAATTCAAGAAAATTAAGGTGCCGGCCTATTTCGGTGCGACCGGCCACCGGCCGAGCGTCATGTACTACTGGAACGATTTTATTATGCCCAAGAAGATGTTGTATTTCCCCAAAATATATCTGGACCGGCCGTTTTACCAGTTTACCTGGGAGCTGCTGCGCTGGTTTGATTATTGGCTGAAAGGGCTGGAAACGGGCATCATGGACGAGCCGGCTATCAAGATATTCGTCGAAGGTACTAACGAATGGCTCCAGACCGATGATTTCCCGGTACCGGGCACGAAGTGGATACCTTTTAACCTGCATGAAAACCAGAGCCTTTGCGAGATAGAGCCCTGGCCGGAAGGGCAGGCGGCCTCTTACGATGATGCTCCCGGCAACCGTGGATGTCTGAAATATTATTCGGCGCCTATGGTGGAAAACATGGAGGTCATTGGCCCGGTGGTCTTTAACGTATACGCGTCTTGCCGTGGACAGGAAATGCTGCTGGGTTCCAGCCTGTGGGATGTCGACCCCGAAGGCAAGGAAACCTCGTTGAGCCGGGGCTGGCTGCGGGGCACGCACCGTGAACTGGATAAGAAAAAGTCAAAACCCTGGCTGCCGGTACATACGCATACCAGCCCGCAGCCTCTGGTACCCGGCCAGGTGTACGATTTTAATATCGCTATCTGGCCGCTGGCCCACCTCTTCAAGGCCGGCCACCGGATGATGCTTAAAATCAGCAGTTCGGATGAAGCACCGGAGACGATTTACTCCGTAGGCAGCGAGCACCTCATCAGCCAGACGCCGAATACGATTACCATCTATCACAACGCCCGCTACCCATCGCATCTGCTGGTGCCTATTACCCGGGGCAATATCATCGGCACCTATGTTTCCGGCGGCGACATCAGTCTGAAGAGCAAAGAATTTATGAAGCTGGAGTAAAATGGGACTTGACAAAGTTGTAGTATTGTAGTAAAATAATACAATACTACAATGAAATCAAAGACCGTTAAAACCAGCAAACGTGAGAAAATCCTGCAAGCCGCGGTGTCTCTTTTTCGCCGTACCCATGATGTCAGAAGGGTCAGCCTGGAGACCATCGCCCGGGAAGCCCGCGTTTCTCCCACCACCATCTATAATAAATTCGGCACCCGCGAAGTTCTGGTGACCGAGGTCGCCAAGTCGCTTTTTCGGGAAGTACTGGATATGGCGCGCTCTTTTATCCGTTCCGACCTTCCCTTTCCCCGCAAACTCACCGATATTATCGCCGGTAAAATAGAAATAGTCTCGAAGGTGAACCGGGAGGTCCTCACCAAGCTGTTGAGCCAGGATAAAAGCATGTCCGGCTTTATAGAGGAAATCTACCACACGGAAATCACACCGATATGGCTTGAGTTCTTCGCCGAAGGCAAGCGGCAGGGCTATATCGACCCGTCAACGGATGAATCGGCCCTGTTTTTATACTTCGATATTCTCCGGGCCGGAATTGCTTCCCGACCGGATTTTATGAAGGAGTGGGAGAAAAATATGCCGGTTATCGAGCAGCTGACCCGGCTGATGTTTTATGGCTTCCTTAAGAAGGACATCGACCTTTTCCGGAAGGAGGAAATATAGTATCATGGCCGAGAAATCCATCGTCGTCAAAGACCTGACCTTCCGCTATGGCGATTTGCTGGCAGTGGACAACATTAGTTTCGAGGTTGAGGCGGGGGAAATCCTGGGTTTTTTGGGTCCTAACGGCGCCGGTAAGACGACCACGGTTAAAATACTTACCGGCCAGTTGCGTCCCCAGGAAGGCCAGGCTGTTTTACTGGGGCACGACGTCGTCAGGGAGACCCAGCGGATCAGGTCGCAAATTGGCGTCTGCTTCGAGCAGACCAACCTCTATGAGCAGATGAGCGCTTTGGACAACCTCGCCCTCTTCGCCGAGCTTTTCGGTGTCAGGGGTTTTGACGGCTATGCCCTTTTAAAGCGCGTCGGCCTGGCCGGACGGGAAAAAGATAAGGTCTCCGGCTACTCCAAGGGCATGAAGCAACGTTTGATGGTAGCGCGTTCGCTGGTCAACTCGCCGCAGATTCTCTTCCTGGACGAACCGACGGCCGGGCTCGACCCTGTTTCTTCGGAGGCCATCGGTAATATCATCCTGGAGGAACGCGACCGGGGCGCCACCGTTTTCCTTACCACCCACGATATGTGGGAAGCGGACAAGCTTTGCCACCGGGTGGCTTTTATGAACCAGGGCCAAATCGCCGCCCTGGACACGCCGCACGAGCTCAAGCAGCACTATGGCAAGCGTTCCCTCATCGCCGAGATAGCGGCAGGCTCCGGCCTGGAAAGAAGGGAAATCGACCTGGATACCGCCGGTACTGCCAGCGCTGTGGAGCAGCTCTTTGCCAAAGAAAAGGTGGTCACCATCCACAGCGAGGAGGCCACCCTGGAGGATATCTTCATCAAGGTCACCGGACGGAGGCTCACCGAATGAATTTCCGCGTCATCAAGGCCCTGCTGAAGAAAGACCTGGCGCTCTTCAGGAGCAACCGGTTTTACATGCTGATTACCGTCGTTGGTATCATCTTCTATATCGGTATATATTTTATACTGCCTTCTAAGGTTGACGAGAAATTGAGCCTGGCGATGTACGCGCCGGTTGTCCCGCCGGCCTTCGCCCAGCTCACCGGCCACGAAGGCGTCGATGTGAAATTCTTCTCCAGCGAAGCGGAACTGAAGCAGGCGGTACTGGACGGCCAGTACCAGGAAGGTATCTCTCTACCGGCCGATATTATGGACATCTGGGCGGCCGGCGGCCGGCCGAACATTACGGTCTTTTATGCCTCTACGGCGCCGCCGGAAGTAGCCGAGGCTATCGTGGCACTGGTCAAGGAGCTGTCCTACGCCCAGACAGGCCAACCGCTCAACTTCGACACCACCGAGGAAATCCTCGGCCCGGACATGCTGGGCGCCCAGATTGCTCTCCGTGACCGTATGCGGCCGCTGCTGGCCATCTTCATCCTGCTGGTGGAAATCCTGACGCTGGCCAGCCTTATCAGTGTGGAAATCGAACAGGGCACCGCCCGGGCCCTGCTGGTGACGCCGATGCGCACTTCTGAACTCTTTATCGCCAAGGGGGTGTTGGGAGTGGGACTGGCCTTCGGACAGGCGGTGTTGTTCATGTTGCTGGTGGGCGGCCTAAACCACCAGCCTGTAATAATGTTAATAACGCTTATCGTCGGCAGCGGCCTAGTGGTGGGCATCGGTTTCCTGCTGGCTTCGGTCGTCCGCGATGTCATGGCGGTTACCGGCTGGGGCATGCTGATTTTGATTCTGCTGGCTATCCCCGGATTCGGCACGACTATTCCCGGGTTACTGTCCGAGTGGGCCAGGGTGATTCCTTCTTATTATCTCACCGATACCGTCAACCGCGTGGCCAACTACGGCGCCGGCTGGGGGGATATCGGGACGAATCTGGCTATACTGGCGGGCCTGACTATCGTGCTGGTCTGGGCCGGTATGGCCACGCTGCGGAGGCGCTACCAATGAACATAAGACGTGTCGGTACGCTGATAAAAAACGAGACGCTTCACGGTCCCAAAGATGTCGTCCTGGTCATGGCCGTGGTCATGCCTGTCCTGCTGGCATTGTTCTTCAACCTGGCTTTCGGCAACATCTTCAGCGACCGCGGCAAGCTGGGTATTTACGACGAAAGCCAATCAGAGCTCGCCGGTATTTTAAGTGCCAAGGAAAGCATCGGCGTTAAAATCTACGAGAGCGAGGCCGCTTTAAGGGCGGCGGCGGCCAGCGGCGCCGTCGATATGGGGATGGTGCTGCCGGCCGATTTCAAATCGGCGCTTGCATCCGGAACCGTCAAGCTCAGGGCCTATGTCTGGGGAGAGAGCCTGGCCAAGAGCCGGGCGGTTATCCCGGTGATGGTGGAGGACGCTATACGTCAAATGAGTGGCGTCCGCACCCCGGTGACCATCGAGACCGTGCCCCTGGGTGATACGTCCGGCCTGCCGTGGAACGACCGTTTGCTGCCCCTGACCGTGCTGGTAGCTGTCTTCTTCGGCGGGATGATGCTGCCGGCCTCGTCATTGATACATGAAAAGCAGCGCCGCACTCTGGAAGCGCTCAACGTCACCACCGCCACCATCGGCGATATCTTCACCGCCAAGGGCGCTATCGGCGTGGCGCTGGCCACTATCATGGCTCTGCTTACCCTGGCCATCAGTTCCAGCTTCGGCGGCTCGCCGCCGGGCCTGGTACTGGTGCTGGTGCTGGGCGCCATCCTGGCGGCGGAAATCGGCCTGATAGCGGGGGCCTTTATCAAGGACATCAACACCCTCTTCGCTCTCTGGAAATTCGGGGGGATTCTGCTCTTCGGCCCGGCCATCGTCTTCATGTTCCCGCAGATACCTTCGTGGGTGGGCTATATCTTTCCCACGTTCTACATTATCAGGCCGGTAATGGATATGACCGTTTCCGGCACGGGTTTCGGCGGGGTGCTCCTTTACGTGGGCATTCTCATCGCCATCGTCGTTCTCATGGCACTGGTGGTCATGAGCGTGGTGAAACGCTTGAGCACGCAGGCGCTGCGATTGAGCACCTAGCCGGATTTGGACGCGTTATCTATCAGACGGATACCTGATACGTAAAGACCATAATAGGGAGGGGGAGCCACGACAGCGAAGCTGTGCATGATACTCCCCCCATATTGCGCCTGATTCTTTTTATATACCGTCGGGCATCGGAAAGCCCTGGGACTTGAGGCTCTTTTGTAGCTCTTTATAATTAACTTTTCTGGGTTCTACTCCGGCCTTAATGGCCAGCGCGGCGGCCGTGCCGGCCGCCTGTCCCGTGGCCACGCAGTGGGGGATGAGATTGGCCATGTTGTTGGCAAACGGGTCCGAGGAAAAACTGCGTCCGGCGGTGAGGAATCCGTCTGTTTCCCTGGGTACCAGGGCGCGATAGGGGAAACAGACTGCGGACGGCTCCTGGCCTGGGGGGGCCATGCGCCGGAACATCACCACGGTGTCGTCAAGGGACTTGGGTGAAGAAAGGTCGTCTTTGGTGATAGTGTACTCGCCGATGAGCCGCCGGCCCCCGCGCGTGCCCAGCTGCGAGGCGGTATCCATGATAAAGCTGTTCTCGTAGCCGGGAAAGTTGGCCTTGACGAACTTGTGCCATATCCGCATCGCCTTCCTCATGTTGACCTCCACCCAGGTGAGGTCTTCCACGTTGGTGGTGCTCCGCCCCTTTATCCAGTTGTTGACCCAGACGACGTCGGGGCGCGGCGTCGCCTGCGGCACCAGGTGGTAGGGGTTCATCACGCCCGGATTTAAAGCCGCTTTGAACTCGTCGCTCCAGATGGCGTCCATTTTTTCTTTCAGTTCCTGGTGCTTTTCCGGGTTTTCCATCCGGAAGGTGGTGAATTTCACGACGTCCACATTGGCCACCCGGAAGACCAGGGCCAGCTGGGAACTCCGGAGTTTGGGGTCTTTGGACTCATCAAAAGCCGCTCCGGCGGATAAAAAAAAGTCGCCGTCGCCGGTAGTATCGATAGTCACTTTGGCCAGTATCGCCTGCCGGCCTGATTTACTTTCGAAGATAATGCCTTTGACCTTATTCTTCTCGACGATAGCCCGGGTACCCCAGGAATGCAGCAACAGTTTTATCCCGGCTTCTTCCACCAGGTCATTCAACACGCACTTGAGCATCTCCTGGTCGAAGTAGACCGAATACCTCATCCTGTCACCTATCATGCCGAAAGTACGCAGCGCCCATTTCTTGATCAGTTCGGGGTCGGTCGAGCCCACTTCTTCTTTTTTCGGATGCAGGCAACCGTCCAGTGGTTCGCACCGGTCTACCCACTCCTGGCAGACTCCCACCAATCGCCAGGGCTCAATCCCGGCGAAAACCTGCGGTACCATCAACACCTGGCCGCCGGTAGCCATACCGCCCAGATGTCCGTATCTTTCCACGAGCACCGTCCTGGCGCCGCTCCGCGCGGCAGACAAAGCGGCCCCGATGCCCCCCGGCCCGCCACCTACCACTACCACATCCGCTTCCTGAAATACTTTTACATCCTGGGCGGGTTCACGAATCGTTTTCCCTGCTGACGCGCTCTGTGCCATGGTTGGCACCTCCTTCTGAATATATATGATATAGGAAATTCTGTGGGTATTATAATCTAAATATTTGAGTTTCTCAACTAAATATGAAAAAGTATTTTAAAATTTAAATATTGATATTCTGCGGGGAACGGATTTACTGGTTCTGTTTGCTTTTGGTTGAATCCAGCACAAACTGTCATTGCGAGGGGTCGCC
>CAYWZO010000012.1:0-20807 GCA_964462865.1 uncultured Dehalococcoidaceae bacterium
CCCAGCCGTGTACCTGCACCATGACGACCTTGTTGCAGTCCAGGATGGCCTGCGGGAAGCCGTAAAGCTGGTCCTGGTCGGTCTGGAGCCTGATTCTCTGGCTGGGTTTGACGCCTTTGGCGCCGCCGTAGACGCGGTAGACCATGGAAAGGTCGAACCCGGCGCAGAAGTTCCTGCCGGCGCCCCTGAAGATGACCACGTTGCAGTCATCATCGTGGTTGATTTCCCACATGGCCTTCTTGATATCGCCGGTCATGTACTCTTCACCGATGCTGATGCAGTTGTTCTTGTCCGGCCGGTTCAGGATGAGATAGGTTACTTTGGGGTATTCCTTGTCTTTCTCCAGGAGAATCGAGTTAAAATTAGGGTATGACATCTTTTTTATTCCTCCAGTAAAAAATTTGATAAAAACCTTTAAGATTGTTATTTTTACTTGCCAGTCCCTCCACTGGGCAAGGGAACAAGAAGTGATTTAAGAGCCATGTTTATGTGTCAACTGCTATCGTACATGTAAAGCGGTGGTCGGGGAAATACCCGGGGTATGTTGAAGACGGAGTAACGCGAGGTTTTTTGCCTCCCTATCCCGTTTAATCCCATGTTGTCCCAACGGATAATGACTCGAGAAGTCCGGTTGCTACCTTTCTAGTCGGTAGGGAAGATAATGCGCAAACTAACAAACGGATGTCCGGTGTGAGAGAAACATCGAACGAGATAATCTTAACCCCTCTGCTTGTTTGCACATTTTCCGGTAAATATACTCAAAGAAAATTGTGCCATGATATTATATCCCAAATCAGCGAGGGATGTCAAACGTGGTGAGATGGATTTTCAGGAATCTGCTTTCTGTAGCCTATCATAGATGGCTTTAGCCGCCTTGATGGCGTCATCCGGCAGTCGGTTGACTCCTCCCGCGGACAGGGCGAGGAGAAAAATCCTGGCGGTCTTTTCGATAAGCTCGCAGGCGGTGAAGGCATCGCGCATGGTGCGGCCCGTACCCACCGCGCCGTGATTGGCCAGGAGCACGCCGCTGCGGTCTCCCAGGGCAGCGATGACACCGGCGACCTGCTCCGGGCTGCCGCTTTGAGCGTGCCCGGCCAGCTTTATCTCCCCGCCGAGGAAGGCCACCTGGTCATCCAGGATGGGCGGGATGGCCTGCCCGGCCACGGCGGCGGCACTGGCGTAAATGGAGTGGGTATGGATGATGGCGTTAACGTTTCCCCTGGCCCGGTAAATGCCGATGTGCAGGCTCGTCTCCATGGAAGGGGGTAGCCTGCCGGCCACGCTTTGGCCGTTGAAATCTATAACCTGAATATCGTCTTCGTCCAGTAAATCATAGTGCTTGCCGCTGGGGGTGATGGCCAGCAGCGGGCGCTTACCCGGCAGGCGCAGGCTGATATTGCCGCTCGTACCTACCACCAGGCCCCTGGCCAGCATTTGCCGGGCGGCTTCCAGCACCACCTTTTTTCCTTCAGACCATCGGCCCATAAGTTCTCCCCTGAAGAGCGCGTTTAAATTTTATTATAGGGAGGTCAACAAGTTCAAGGCAGGTTTCATTCAGGACGGTGTTGACAGCCTGAAGAGACTGGCAGTATAATTAGTATATAATATAAACAATTCACATAGTAAACTAAATTGATGGATAATCAGGTAGCCCGTCAGTACCAAAGCTCGTTACCAAAAAAGCAGGTGATTGCCGCCATGGGCGGCGCCATGCTTTCCATGCTGCTGGGCTCGATGTCCATGACCATCACCTCTACCGCCATGCCCCGGATTATCACCGACCTCGGCGGATTCAGCCAGTATACCTGGGTATTTATGTCCTATATCATTACCGAAACCCTCGCTCTGCCGTTGACCGGCAAGCTTTCCGATATGTACGGCCGGAAGTGGTTCCTGGTGGCCGGTATGAGTATCTTTGTCATCGGTTCTTTTTTCTGCGGCATCAGCCAGTCCATGATGCAACTGATTATCTTCAGGGGTTTGCAGGGGATAGGCTTCGGTGCCATGTCCGCCCTCGGTTTTATTATCATCGCGGATATTTTCCCTCCGGATGAGCGGGGTAAGTACAACGGGCTGATGGCCAGCGTGATGGGCTTCTCCACCATCATCGGCCCGACTCTGGGTGGCTATCTGACCGATGCCCTTTCCTGGCGGTGGTGCTTCTTCATCATCGTACCCATCGGGGCTATCATCATCGGTTTTTTTATCTTTATGTTTCCGCGTTTGATAATCAGTGAGGCCAGGCACAGGGTGGACTACTCCGGTGTGGTGACGTTGAGCCTGGCGGTAACGGCGCTGGTGCTGGCGCTTAACTGGGGAGGCACCGATTATACCTGGGACTCGCCGGTTATCCTCGGCCTGTTAACTTTTACGGCGGTGATGTTCGTGGTGTTCGTGCTGGTAGAGAAACGCGCCGAAGAGCCCATTATTCCCCTGGGACTTTTCCGCAACCGGGTGGTGGTGGTGTCTTCGCTGGTTTCTTTCCTGATAGGGGCTTCCTTCTTCCCGGCGGTCAGCTTTATCCCTCTCTATTTTCAGGGTGTGCTGGGGGCTTCGGCCACGCAGAGCGGCGGTTTTGTCACGCCGATGATGTTGAGTTCTTCCATAGGCAGCATCATCTGCGGACAACTACTCTCCCGGGCGGGCGGACGTTACAGGTTGTTGGGCAGTATCGGTCTCTTTATTACCGCGGTAGGTTACCTGCTCCTCGCCCGGATGACGGTCGAAACAGGCTATGCTACCGCTGTCTTTAACATCATACTGGTCGGTTTCGGAATGGGTATCCTCTTCCCGATACATGTGCTGGCCGTGCAGAATACGGTGTCGTATTCGATTATGGGCACGGCAACGTCGTTGATTACGTTACTCCGGCCGGTCGGCGGCATTTTCGGGCTGGCCATGGTGGGTTCGATATTAAATAACACGTTCGCCTCCTCGTTTATCGGCAATCTTTCCGCGGAGGTAAAAGCCGTCGTCTCACTGGAGCGGCTGGCGGGTATCGTGGACAATCCCCAGGTGCTGGTCAACGCCGGGGCGCGGGCCCAGCTCGAGCAGCTCTTCGAAGGAACGGGGGCGCAGGGACAGGGGCTTTTTAATCAGCTGATGTCAACGCTGCAGGGCGCCCTGAATACGGCGCTGACGCAGGTCTTCGTCGCGTTCCTGATTATTGCCGTCCTGGCGATGGTCATCAATTTTTTCCTGAAGGGCATCCCGCCGTCGGCGGGCGGACAATCCGCCAAGGCCCCCGCGCCCGGGCGGCGGCTTTAGGGCCGCAGGCCGTCCCGCCGATGATGACGATGTGGTTTGGCTTGGGCATGCAAGTACCTCCGGAAAAAATGACGTGTCTATAAGATATTCTAACTAGAGTTTTAAAAGTATGCCAGTACGGGCGTGAGGTAAAATTAAAAAGGGGGAGTTTTTACGCTCCCCCCTTAATAACCGTGAAATCTCTGATTCTTATTTCTTCCCGGCCTTGGCCAGCGGGATGTCCCCCAGGTTGATATCCTTCTCGGTATTGAGCTTGGCGAACTTCTTCGGCGCGAAGCCCTTGGCCTCGATGGTAAGTGAGTAGTTGCCGTCCGCTAGGTTCTGGAACCAGAAATCCCCGAAGCCGTCGGTCTTGGCCGTATAAGTTTTGGCCCTGGGGCCGGTCAGCGTGCAGGTGGCGCCGATGATGACCTCTTTCTCCACCGGGTCGTAAACGGTGCCGGCGATGAACTTCTTGGGGATGTTCAGATAATATACCCGCGGCTTGGTCTTCGATTCTGGCTTGAGCACCTCGGCCTTGGCAATGAGTGCTTTAAACTCGGACTCGTCACCGAACTTGATGGCCTCGGTCGGACAGGAATCGACGCAGCGGGGCACCTTCCACTCTCCGCCGTCGAGCAGGTGGGCGCAGCCGGTGCACTTCTGGGCGATGTTAAGGCTTTCGTTGAAGAAGATGGCATTATAAGGGCAGGCGTCCACGCAGGACTTGCAGCCGGTGCATTTCTCCGGGTCGATGATGACCAGCCCGTCCTCCCGCTTATAGATAGCGCCCTCGATGGGACAGGCCGGGATGCAGGGCGGCTCGTCGCAGTGCATGCACGGCACCGGGATGTAGTGCATCTTCACCTTGGGCACCGTGCCCCGGATATACTCGTTCACCCGCATCCAGAACTGGCCGGTGTCCGGCTGGGGCTTGGCGATGGGCGACCAGTCGTTACCGACATGCTCGTCCTTGCAGCTTATCTGGCAGCTGTAGCAGCCGTTGCAGATTCCAACGTCGATGACAAATACTTTACCCATTTTAGTCCATACCTCCTTCAACCCAGCCGTTAAAGCGCGGGCCGTAGGCCGGGTCGTAATCTCTCTTGAAGCAATCATCAAAGGCGGCGGGGTCTTTAGCCCGCCATTCCTCGTAGTCCTTCTCGGTCACTTTCTGGACATCGACCAGGTAGCCGCTGGTGGCCTGGCCGCAGGCGTTCTTGGAAACGATGCCGTTCGGGGAGATGGTGTTGATGGCGCCGCCGCGGTCGACGTTATCGATGATCGGGTCGTGCCGCGCGCCGTGGTCGACATAAGCTACGCCGGGGCCCATGCGCTCCCAGACGCGAGCGCCGCAGAGCACCACGCCGCGCTCGTTGAACACTTTGACGATGTCCCCGTCCTTAATGCCGCGCTTGGCGGCGTCCTTCGGATTCAACCAGACCGGCTCGTAGCGGTAGTTGTCCGGGCCGAGCACCTTGCCGGTTATCGTTTCGCGCGTCCAGGTGATGTCGTCGCCCTGGGCGTGGGTGCGCCACCGCCCGTGGTTGGACATCAATATCAGCGGGAACATGGCGGCCCTTTCGCTGGAAAGGCGCTCGTCATGCGTCAGGCCCCTTTCAATCCACTGCGGATAAGGCGGTCTTTCTTTGTCATCGGGGAAGTATTTGGCGAGCCTGGCAGAGTAAAACTCCAGCTTGCCGGATGGCGTCTGGAGCGGGTTATTCTTGGGGTCTTCATAAAATTTCCGGAAGCCGGGCGGGTCGTTCTCCCAGTCCTTGGCGGTGGGATAAATAAAGCATTTCTTGTCCCAGAAGTCTTTCCAGGTTATCATCGAGCTTATTTCCATGGTATCGTAGACGTCTTTTATCAGATCTTTGGTAGTCTTGCCTTCGGAGAACTTTTTGCCCATGCCCAGTTTCTCGGCGATGGCCAGGACGATTTCGTAATCGCTCTTGGATTCGCCGATGGGGTCCATGCCCTTTTCCTGGATGGTGACGCTCTGGAAGTGCGGGCCCTGGCGGGTGTTGGTGACCACATCCTCGACTTCCAGTGTGGTGTTCGCCGGCAGGATGAGGTCGGAGTAGAGACATTCGTTCTCCAGCCAGGGGTGCTGGGCAACGACGAACTCGATTTTTTCGTTCTGGAAGGCGTCGATGGTCCAGTTGCCGTGGCCCCAGCAGGTGATGCGGCAGGGAGTATCCGTCCATATCATGTGTATTTCCGTGCCGCCCTTTTCCTTCTCGATAGGGTAGGTGTACCTGATGAACTGGTCTTCAGTCTGCGATTCCTGGCCGCCGCTGCCGTGGAATTCAAGGGGCGGCTTGAGAATAGCGTCCTGTATCATCGTTTTGGGGATGAGCTGCTTGCCCCAGGCATCGATGGTGGTGCGGCAGGGTATCCTCAAGCGCTCGCTCAAATCAGGATTGAAGAAGCGGATGCTCTTGAGGCCCTGCGCCCTGGGCATGCCGAAGTAGGATATCTGGCACTGGTGGACGCCGGGTCCGCCGAGCCCCTGCATGCCGAGCAGGACGCACTCCAGCCGGCCGGGCTCGTGGGAGTAGGGGCCGCGTATCATCGAGCCGCCGAAGTAGTGGATGATGGACGTCACTTTCTTAGCGAACTCGCGGGCGAGGGCTTTAATCGTCCATTCCGGGACGCCGCACTTCCTGGAAGCCCATTCCGGCGTCTTGGGAATGCCGTCGTCCTTACCCAGGACGTAGTTTTCAATATATTCCATACCCACCGCGTGGGTCTTGACGTACTGCTTGTTCCAGGTGCCTTCTTTAAGCCATACATATATTATCGCCAGTTGGAGAGCGGCATCGGTATTGGGTAGTACCGGTATCCACTTGTCGGCGTGGACGGCGGCGCCGTAGTTAAGCTCGGGACAGATGTAGATTTGCTTGATGCCGGCCTGCGTCCAGAAGTAGCAGATGCGGGTGGCGTACTGTCCGGTGAAGCCCCAGGGCGTCGTCTCCGGGTCGCAGCCCCAGAAAAGGCACATATCGGCATTCTCGGAAATATCCTTAATGAGGTTGGCGGCAGGTGACATCATGCCCTGGAAGCCCTGCCCCCAGACGTGCTTGGCACCCCAGTACCAGCCTTCCCAGCTGTCCGGGCCTCGTACCTGCTGGGTGAAGCCGCCCATCATATCGAGGAGGCGGCCCTGGTGGCCGTGGGGGGTATGGATGGTCTTGCACTCGCCGTGGCCGTCGCCCTGGACGAGGATGGAAAGCGGGCCGTACGTCTTGTGCATCCGTTTGATTTCTTTGGCGACAAGGGTCGTGGCTTCTTCCCAGGAAATACGGCGGTACTTGCTCTTGCCGCGGTTCTGGGGGTTGCGCTCGCCGTTGGGGTCGAAGTCCACCCTGATGAGGGGATATTTTATCCGGTTGGAGGAAAAGGTTCTCTTCTTGTAGGCCAGAGAAAAGGTGCCGGGCAGCGCTTTCATCAGGGGTTCCAGCGTGGCGCCGTTCCTCTTTATCTTCCAGGGATTGAGCTGCTTCCTGGTATATTTTTCATCGTAGTGCCACGGCCGTATCCGGACCACTTTGCCGTCTTTAACGTCAATAGAGCATTCACCCCCGCCGCCGAGCAGGCCGCCCAGCGCCAGGGACTTATAGACAGTATTATCAGGTTTGACGTCGACCTTTTTTACCGGTCTGACGCTGACCTTTTTTCGCTTTCCGTCTGGCATTTGACTCACTCTCCTTACAAGTATCTGTTTGTATTTCTCAAAGATGGTTAACGTTGTTACGGGACGTAAAAAACGAAATTATCCGGAGGGAAGTAAAAAAATGGAATTTTGCACAATACTATTCAACTTTACATTAGTGGGATTACCCTTGTCAAGTTGAAAGATACGTCTTTAACCCACCAATAATTACGCAAACTGGTAATAAGCCGTTCTATGCTCCTGGGTAATGGAAAAGATAATCTGGTTCAATCATTGATTATCTTTTCCCGGGGATGGCTACTGACGCATTACATGAAAATAGGAAAAAAGTACCCCTACTAGTAACTATCCTCTTGTGACGATTTTGATAAATTCCGGTAATTAATTGTGATGGCATGTTGATGTGATATGGCTACACTTGGACTGCATGGAAAGGGGGTTGCCGATGACTGACGTACCCGTCGGTTCGTATTCCTCTCGTGATGTACCAGGCACTCTGCAAAATAGTGAATTTCACATCGTGATGTCAGAGACCGATAAGGTATGGTTGAAGTATTGCGGTTTCCTGGAGCTAACCGTGCCGCAATTCATGTCCATTCAGGAATCCCTGTTGTTACAGCAAGCGGAAAGGATGGCCCATTGCCCGCTGGGCAGAAGATTAATGGGGCCTAGAGCCCCTGTGAGTGTGGCCGAATACCGGGAAGTAGTCCCCCTGACCACCTATGAAGATTATCTCCCGGAGATTGACCCGAGGGACGCGGCGGCGCTGCCGGAGGAACCGTATGTCTGGGCCAGTACCTCCGGAGCGGGAGGCGGCTGCCGCCGCGTCCCTTATACACGGGAAGCCTACCAGCGTTCACTGGATAACTTGATGTCAGTCTTTATCCTGGCCTGCTCGCGGCAAAAAGGCGAGAGTTCCCTCATGGAGGGTGACCGCGTCCTGTACAACATAGCCCCGGCCCCCTATCTCTCCGGCCTGCTGGCCGCCGGGGCGAGCCAGACGTTCAACCTCCGGCCGGTTATGCCGCCGGACCTGCATGACGTCGTCGATTTCCATGAGAAAATTGCCCGTGGTTTCGAGATGTCGCTGCGTACCGGCGTGGATATCATGATTGCCATGACGAGCGTCCTGGTGAAAACGGCCAACGAGTTCCACCATATGTCCCGGAAAAGCAACCTGTCCGGGCATCTGACCCACCCCGGTGAGCTTTATCGAATCGTCCGGGCCTACCTGAAAAGCAAGCTCGAAAACCGTTCAATATTGCCGAAGGACCTCTGGCCCGTGAAAGCCCTCATCGGCTGGGGGATTGATACCAGTATCTACCGTGACACCGTGAAAAAATTCTGGGGAGTTTACCCGTATGAGTTCCATGCCTGCACGGAAGCGAGCATCATCGCCGTCCAGGGCTGGACGCGGCGCGGCATGACCTTCATTCCCCATTCCAATTTCTACGAATTTATCCCCGAGGACGAATGGCTCAAGAGCCGCTACGATGTTTTTTATGAACCGAGGGCGGTGCTTCTGCCCGAGGTCAAGGCCGGCGAGCGTTACGAACTGGTCATCAGTAGCTTTTATGGCATGCCCTTTCTCCGCTATCGGCTCGGCCACCTGATACGTATCATAGCTTTAGAGGATGAAGAAGCCGGCATCCGTCTACCGCAGATGGTCTTCGAGGCCAGGGCGGACGACCTTATCGATATCGCCGGGTTTACCCGCGTCAGTGAAAAAACGGTGGCGCAGGCCATTGCCGGCGCTGGCATTGAATACGAGGACTGGACGGTGCGTAAGGAGACCCGGGACGGCAAGCCGGTGCTCCATTTGTACCTGGAACTCAATAACGGCTATTCCCCGGACGGCCTGGCTGGAGTCCTGCATCACGAACTGATGAAAACCGACCCTGGCTATCGTGACCTGGCAGTGATGATGGGTATCGAGCCGCTGGAAGTTACGGTGCTGCGGCAGGGGGCCTTCGGGGACTATTACTTCAGGAAGCGCGAGGACGGGCTTGAGCTGGCCCAGAGAAGGCCGCCGCGCGTCAATGCCCCTGATGAAGTTATCCGTGAACTTAGCCGGGATGAACGGGAGGTCTCGGTGGCTTAATTGCGTTCGGTTCTCTGCAAATGAATATAAATTGGGGGAGTTATTCTCAAGATGTACCTCTTTATACCCGTGGTTGAAGTCATTTTTTGCCTGGCATTGCTGGTAACACTGATGATTAGCGGGAAACGGCATATCGCCAGGCGGCCTTTCACCATGTTTCTCATCTTCATGGCGGCCTGGGGCTTTTTCATCTTTATGATGCGCGCCAGCACCGATATGTCCACGGCGCTGTTCTGGGAATATTTCGTTTTCGGCTCGATATTAAGCGCCTCTCTGTTTTTCTACCGTTTTACCCTGGCTCTTACTGGTATCCGGCCGAATAAGTATTTCATGTATCCCATGTATATCGCCTATTTCGTTGTCATGGCGCTGATTCCGACGGGGCTGGTGGTCAGTGGTATGCAGATGATGTGGTACGGCAAAGCACCAGTCATCGGGCCTCTTTTTTTCCTCTATGTTTTATGTGCTTATGTTCCTATAGTGCGCAGCGCCATAATTATGATTAAACGGCACCGGCGTACCCGCGTCATCGATGAAAGGATCCGGTACCAGTACATCACGGTTGGTATCGGCATCATGCTCATCAGCGCCACGACTGACTTCTTACCGGCCGTGGGTATTAACATGTACCCCCTGGGCATCATTGGCAATATCGTCTTTTGTGTGGCCGCTACACTGGCCATGCTGAAACACAATCTCATGGAAATGAAGGTGGTCATCCGTAAAGTTATTACCTATTCCCTCACTTGTGCCCTGATTTTCGGCAGTTTCGGCACTATTATTTACCTGTTGAGCTATTTCTTCCGGGATTTCTTCAGTCCTGTCTCCCTGACGATAACCATTCTGGCGGTCTTTATCGCGGCGGTGGTATTCCAGCCGACCTTGACCCGGTTTCAACACACCGTGGACAGGTGGTTTTTCCGGGAACGGTACGCGCACATCCAGACACTGAAAAACTTTACCGAGGAAGTCAGGGGTGACCTGGATCTGGAACAGCTGGGGTCATCGCTGGTAGCGGCCGTGGCCAATAGCATGCGGGCCCGCGGGGTCTACCTCCTGTTGCCCTCGCCGAAGACCGGTAATTATGTGATTTATCAATATTCCGGTCACAAGAATCAGGGACGGTTACATTTTCCTGCCAGCAGCCCCTTTATTGCGGCCGTAAAAGAGCAGAACACGGTGATAGACAACAATGATATGGATATCATCCCATCGCTTGTCAGTCTTTCGTCTTATGACCGCGAGCTCTTGCACCATAATGACATCGAGTTGATAGTGCCGCTGCGTAACAACGGGCATCTGGCCGGTATATTGCTCTTAAGTCATAAGACCACCCAGGAACCTTATACCAATGAAGAGAGAAGGTTATTGCAGACTGTCTCCACCGGCGTGGCCGGCAGCATTGATAGCGCCAACCGTTACGAGAACATCAAGCAGAAACACAGTGACTTACAGAAGGCCATCGATGGCATTATTCACGCCATTTCTCTGGTAGTGGAGAGCAGGGACCCCTATACCGCCGGGCACCAACGTCGGGTGGCGGAACTGGCTAGGGCTATCGCCAGTGAGATGGGCCTTTCCGAATGGCAGGTGATGGGCGTTTATATCACCGGTCTTCTCCATGATGTTGGCAAGGTGGCCGTGCCGAGTGAGATTTTAAGTAAGCCCGGCAAGATTAATCAGAACGAGTTCAGCATTATCAAGAACCACAGCCGGATAGGCTACGAAATTTTACAGCGGATCGAGTTCCCCTGGCCGGTGACCCAGGCCATTCTCCAGCACCATGAGAGGATGAATGGCTCCGGCTACCCCTCCGGCCTGTCGGGCGAAGAGATTATCGTCGAGGCCAGGATTCTGGGCGTGGCTGATGTCGTCGAAGCCATGTCTTCCCATCGTCCTTACCGTCCGGCGCTCGGGCTGAATTCCGCCCTGGAGGAGATTGCGACAGGGAGTGGCGTCCTCTATGACGTTGAAGTAGTTGAAGCCTGCTTGAGACTGCTGAAGAAAAACGAACCTGAATTTAACAGGATTATGGCAGCGGCGGATAACAACAAGGTGCTGGAAACGGTTATGAACGGATAACGGGAGTGGTATTAAAGCCGGGACAAGGGATTAAGGGGTGTAAACACCGGCATTAAGAGGTAAATTCTGAAAAAAATAAACATTAAAAACGGAAGGAGGTCTTGGAAAATGAAAAGGAGGATGCTGTTCATCAGCCTGGTGCTGGTCGTGCTGCTGACGGCGCTCATGCCGGCGGCGGCCCTGGCTAAACACGATAGCCGGCCCAAGGCGGCCCCTGTCCTCGGCGATTTTTCCGGTGCGGGTTTCATCTACGTCACCTACATGCCGCAACCCGCCATCAAAGGGAAGATGTGGCGTTACACCGGCGAAATCGTGGAAGGCTATCTCCAGCAGAGCGATTGGGACCTGCTGGCGGGGACGGCCTTCTGGTCCAGCCACGATTCTTTTGTGCTGGTGCAGAACGACGGGAGCGCCAGAGGTATCATGAAGGGGGATTTTACCTTAACCCGTCTCGATGGCAGCGGTACACTGGAGGGGTTTTTCGAGGGTAAAATCGCCGGCAATCTTTTCACCGGTTTTATCTCCGATGAAGGGATGTGGTTCAGCACGGGAGGCTCGGGTGTCTTTGCCGGCGTTAAAGCCTGGGGCCGGTGGTCGGCTGACCTGTCCTTTGACCCCAGCATCGGCACCTTGATCGGCCCGCTCAACTGGGAAGGCAAATACCTGCAGAGATAGATATACCAGTAATTAACGGTTGATATTATTCCTAAAGCCCGAAAGCAGTTGATGCCCGCTGCCGCCGGTAAGATGTAAAGGCGGCGGCGGGCAGTTACGTGCGTTCATCAGCAATCGCTTTTGATTGACCGCCAATGGTCTGGCGTACTCCTGCCCGTTATTGTGCCTCGAAGGGAAATTTGTTATTATCCTTAATATATTAGCTATTTATTCATAGTTTTTATGGTATAATCATAATAACTGGGTAAATATTAGGTGCATCGAGGCAACGTATGAAATCGAACTGGAAACGCAACAGCCTGATATATATCGTCATCATTATTATCGCGATTCTCCTATTTTCTCTGCTGATTCCGGGGTCTGGTGAGACCGAGAAGGTCCCCTTGAGCCAGGTTATTGAAATGTCCAAGAACAACGAGATAGAGAGGTTCGTTGTTGATGGGGAGACGTTACTTGTCACGACTGTTACCGCTAAAGAGCTCAAAACGGACATCGGCACGCTCAACATGGTTGACCTTAAAGATCTGGGGCTGGTGGTCCCCGAGGGCGGTTTTGAAATCAAGCCGGCCGGTGGGATAAATTGGGGCAGCCTGCTGTTTAACTTTTTGCCCTTTCTCCTGTTAATCTTCGTATTTTTCCTGATTTTCCGCCAGGCGCGCGGGGCCAACAACCAGGCGATGAGTTTCGGCCGCAGCCGGGCGCGGCTTTTCCCCGCCAACCGGGCTACCGTTACCTTTGCTGACGTGGCCGGCGCCGAAGAAGCCAAAATGGACATGCAGGAGGTGGTCGAATTCCTCAAGTCCAAGGAAAAGTTCCAGACGCTGGGGGCACGCATCCCCAAGGGCGTGTTATTAATTGGGCCGCCCGGCACGGGTAAAACACTGCTGGCGCGCGCCGTGGCCGGTGAGGCCGATGTTCCCTTCTTCTCCATCAGCGGCAGCGAATTTGTCGAGATGTTCGTCGGCGTCGGCGCTTCGAGGGTACGGGACCTCTTCGACCAGGCGAAACGCAATACACCCTGTATTGTCTTCATCGATGAGATTGATGCCGTCGGCCGCCAGCGCGGCGCCGGACTGGGCGGCAGCCACGACGAGCGCGAGCAGACGCTGAACCAGATTCTGGTGGAAATGGACGGCTTTGATACCAATACCAACGTTATCGTCATCGCCGCTACCAACCGGCCGGATATCCTGGATCCGGCCCTGCTCCGTCCCGGCCGTTTCGACCGGCGGGTGGTGCTGGACCGGCCCGACATCAACGGGCGGGCCGCCATTCTCAAGGTGCACACCAACGGCAAACCGCTCGACGCCGGCGTGGATCTGGATGTACTGGCCAAGGGGACGGTCGGGTTCAGCGGCGCCGACCTGGCCAATATGGTCAACGAAGCGGCCATCCTGGCGGCCCGGCGCAATAAAAAGTCCATCGGCATGGCGGAGCTCGAGGAGTCCGTCGATCGCGTTATCGCCGGCCCCGAGAGAAAAAGCCGGAAAATCAGTGCCAAAGAAAAGGAAGTCATTGCCTATCATGAGGCCGGGCATGCCCTGGTGGCCCGGATGCTGCCCAATGCCGACCCCGTGCACAAAATTTCTATCGTGGCGCGCGGGATGGCCCTGGGCTATACCAAACAATTGCCGACGGAGGACAGATATCTGGTTTCCCGTTCTCAATCCAGGGATATGCTGGCACATATGCTGGGCGGGCGTACCGCGGAACAATTGATATTTAACGAGATTACAACCGGGGCTTCCGATGATATCAAGCGAGCTACAGACTGGGCCCGTCGCATGGTCACGGACTATGGCATGAGCGACCGGCTGGGACCTCGCACCTTTGGCGATAAGCAGGAGATGGTCTTCCTGGGCCGTGAAATCGCCGAGCAGAAGGATTATGGTGATACGGTGGCCAACATTATTGATGACGAGGTTAATAAGCTTATCCAGGACGCCTATGAAACCGCCAGGGGAATCCTGACTGAAAATAAATCGAAGCTAATAACGCTCGCTAAAAAGCTCATCGAGCAGGAGACTTTGGAAGGCGAGGAGCTGGAGAATGTCTTTAAGAGCTTGTCCGTTCCGGTGGAAAAACGGCGCGTTAAAAAGACGGATGTACCGGCGCCGGTAAAGCCGGTACCGGAGGGCGAGCTGGCCCCCCAGCCCAAGAAAGTCCCGGGTGTGCCTCACCTTGTTCCCAAGCAGACCCCGGCGCCGTCAGACTGATGTCTTGATTAAGTTCTGTCATTGCGAGGAGCCAAAGGCGACGTGGCAATCTCTATTATCCGTTAAGACCAAATTAGGGGATTGCCACGCCCTGATTTTATCGGGGCTCGCAATGACATATTTTAAAAGAGGCTATCATGATAAAAATCACCGCTAAGCCCATCTCCCCGGAAGAGGTTATTGACCATGTCAGGACTTCTGCCAGCGGCTGCGTGGTCACTTACGTCGGCCTGATACGTGATAACTCCCGCGGTAAACCTGTCCTTTCCGTGGAATATCAGGATTCCGCTGGCCGCGCCGAGGCCGGGCTGCGTAAAATAGCCGATGAGATCAAGCTAAAGTGGCCGGTGAACGCGGTGGCCATTTACCACCGGGTGGGTAAGCTGAACGTGGGGGACATCAACTTCGTGGTCGCCATTGCAGCGGCGCACCGGGTCGAAGGTTTTGCGGCCGTCCAGTACGCCGTCGATAAATTCAAAGAAAACCTGCCCACGACCAAGAAGGAGACTTACCGCGACGGCAGCGTTTTCACCGGGGACTAGGCGATAAATTCCCGTTTCTAAATCTATAGTTCCCGCTCAACTACGAATTCCGCCAGGTCGTAAAGCGCCTGCCGGCCGGGCGTATCCGGCAGCAGGCCCAGGTTGCGGCAGGCCTGCTGGCAATAGCCTGATGCTGTTTTATAACACTCATTGATGATATCTAAATTACGTACCATGTCAATCGCCTGGGCCACGTACTTATTATCGCGGGTCTCGAACATTCGCTGCACCGGGTTATCCGCGGGATAACGTTCGGCCAGGAGAATCGCCGGCAGCGTCAGCGTGCCCTGGGTTAAATCGGAACCCACCGGTTTGCCCATGATTTCTTCGGTGCTGGTGAAGTCCAGGATATCGTCCACGATTTGGAAAGCGATGCCGAGGTTATCGCCATACTCTTTCATCACCGCCACGGACTCTTCCGGCGCTTTACTCAAAATAGCGCCGGACTGGGTGGAGAGGGAAAATAGCGAGGCGGTCTTGCTGTAGATACGGCGGAAATAATGTTCGCGGTTCCTGTCGAGATAGAAGGCGCCCCGGAACTGGCCGATTTCCCCGCTGGAGATAATCCCCAGGGTCTGTGAGAAGAGCTTGATGACCCGCGGCGTCTGCGTGTCCGAGACGAACTCGCCGGCCTTGGCGAACAGGTAGTCACCCATGAGGATGGCTATTTCATCGCCCCAGATGCTGTTAATCGTCGCCTGGCCGCGGCGCGTTGAGGCATTATCGATGGCGTCGTCATGCACCAGTGTGGCGGTGTGCATCAGTTCCACGGAGACCGACATCGGCAGCAAATAGGCGAGATTGTACTTGAAGGATTTTCCAGATAGTAAAGTGAGCGCCGGCCGGAGGGCCTTGCCGGTTTCCTTCACCAGGTAGCTTAGCTGGGCCGCCAACCAGTCATTGTCAATCCGGCTGATGGACTGTATTTTGTCCCTTACCTTGAGCAGGTCTGCCTGAACGGGGGCGTAAATCTGGTTAAGTTCCAAGGCGCTTCATCTCCTCTTCGATGATGCTTTCATCGAGCTTTTTAAAGAGTGGTTGCGGTTGACATAATGTTTGTCCCGGTATCAATTCTTGGGGTGTCCAGCCATAGTCTTCGACCCTGCCCTTGAAGCCGAGGTACTCGTGCACTTGCTGCGAGCTGAAAGGCATAAATGGATAGAATACGGTCTTGAGCTGTGTGATGACTGAAAGCGCTGTGTATAGTGAGGTAGTCGCGGCCTGCCGGTTTTCCTTAATGACTTTCCAGGGGCTTTTAACATCCAGATAGCGGTTGGCAGCCTGCGCCAGTTCCATGGCACGCATTATCGCCAGCCTGAATTTACAGTCGTGGAGATGCCCGTCCACTTCCACGATAGTACTTTTCGCTTTTTCCAGTATTTCTCGATCTTCATCGGCGAACTCTCCAGGTTCCGGCACTTTTTCATCGAAGTTCCGGTAAACGAGTGTCAGCACCCGGTTGACCAGGTTGCCGTAGGTGGCCACCAGCTCGTCGTTGTTGCGCCGGACAAACTCCCGCCAGGAAAAGTCCGTATCGCTGGTCTCGGGCATGTTGATGGAAAGCATGTAGCGTAGAGGGTCGGGGTCATAGCGGGTAAGGAAGTCCGGCACCCAGACGGCCCAGTTCTGGCTCTTGGAGCCTTTTTTGCTTTCAATAGTTAAGAACTCGTTGGCCGGGACATCGTAAGGGAGGTTCAGGCCGCCGTAGCCCATCAGCATCGCCGGCCAGTTCATGGTGTGGAAGACGATATTATCCTTGCCAATGAAGTAGTAGCTCTTCGCCTCTTTCTGCCAGAAGTCGCGCCATTTTTCCGGGGTGCCCCGGGCTTTCGCCCATTCTTTGCTGGCCGAAAGGTAGCCGATGATGTTCTCGAACCAGACATAGATACGTTTATTCTCGAAGCCGGGCACCGGCACGGATATACCCCAATCAATATCGCGCGTGATGGCCCGGTCCTTCAGTCCTTCTTCGAGGAATCCCAGCGTGAAATTACGCACATTGGAGCGCCAGTGGTTCTGCCGGCTCACCCATTCCTTGAGCCTGTCCTGGAAAGCGCTTAATTTCAGGAAAAAGTGCTCCGTCTGGCGGAACTCTGGCGGGGTGCCGCACTGCCGGCAGCGCGGATTTTTCAACTCGGCGGCGTTAAGGGGCTTGCCGCATTCATCGCACTGGTCACCGCGGGCGCCGGTATTGCCGCAATACGGGCAGGTGCCTTCGACATAGCGGTCGGGCAGAAAGCGCTGGCACCTGGGGCAGTAAGGTTGAGACATGCTGGCTTTATAGATATAGCCTTTTTGCAGCAGCGTGTGAAATATATCGTGTGTTACCTCGGTGTGGTTCGGCGTGCCGGTGGACGTATACAGGTCCCAGGAAATGCCGAGTTTTTGCCAGGCTTCCAGGAACTTCTGGTGATACCGACGGGCAATCTCACCGGGAGTTTTGCTTTCCTGCTCCGCCTTGATGGTTATCGGGGTACCGTGCTGGTCCGAGCCGGAGACCATCAATACTTCGTTACCTTTAAGGCGGTGGTAGCGGGCGAAGATATCCGCTGGCAGATTTGCCCCGGCAACGTGTCCCAGGTGCAGCAGACCGTTAGCATAAGGCCAGCCGACCCCGATAAAAATCCTTTCCGTCATGCGGGTGGAGATAAGCGGTCAACCGGCCTAAAAGAAGGTCAGTATCCGCTCGCCTTTCTCTTCTTTATAGTGGGCGTAGCCTTTTTTCAGGCAGCACTCCAGACAGTAGTGCTTGGTATCGCCTTCCTCGTCCTCGACGCCGCCCTTTTCGTTGACGGCCAGGTAGCGTTCGGGGTAGGGGATGGGGTTCCGGCACCCGTCACATTTAATCTCGCCTAAAGAAATACAGCCGCGACGCATTTACTTGCTCCTTTGCAGGTTTTATAACTATCCTCTTTCTCTTTCCCAGACTTTATCCAGCTTAAGCCATGTCTGGTAGAGGTCTTTCTTCTTCAGTCCGGTCTCTCCGGCCATGGCGGCCACGGCCTCTTTCGCCGTAGCGCCCGCCAGGTAGAGCTGTTGCAGTTGCCGTTCGATAGCTTCGGTCAGCTGCGGTTTAGCCGGCGCAATATTACCTTCGATGACCAGTGTAAACTCTCCCCTCGGTTCCTTGAAGTAATTGATGGCCTCCCTCACCGTCCCCCGGAAGGTCTCTTCATAGAGCTTGGTAAGCTCACGGCAGACGGCGATGCGCCGGTCGCCGAGGACCTGGAGAATGTCCGCCAGCGCCACCGCCAGGCGGTGTGGGGCTTCCAGGGCAACGATGGTACCGGGTTCGGTGGCGACGGATTCCAGAACACGCCGCCGGGCGCCGGCTTTGGGCGGCAGGAAACCGATAAAGACGAACCTGTCCGTGGGCAACCCGGAGACGGCCAGCGCTGTGGTGATGGCCGAAGGCCCGGGCACGGGGACGACCGGTATCTTGCGCCGGCCGGCGGCCACAATCAGCTCATAGCCGGGGTCGGAAATGCCCGGCATGCCTGCCTCGGACACCAGGGCGACATCCCCTTCCTCAAGGCGCTCCAGGATATGGTCCAGTTTGGTCAATTTATTGTGCTCAAAGTAGCTGGTCATCGGCGTCTTGATTTCATAAGCGGTGAGGAGGCGCCGGGTCTTGCGGGTATCTTCCGCCGCGATAAGCTTCACCTCGCGGAGGACGCGTAATGCCCGCAGTGTAATATCTTCCAGATTTCCGATTGGTGTGGCCACCACGTAAAGCACCGGCATTTTGATGCATATCCCCTAACCTGAATATTATAGAACGATGCGCCTCTGCCTGTCTATTTTTGGCGTTTGAGAAAGGGACAAAGAGGAGCGATGTCAATCACTCGTTTAATATCAAGAAGGCTTGTGAGGGGGATTATTTATCTAATCGATCTCGGCGTTAAAAAGCGCCAGGAAAATGATAATCATAATACCCACCAGGGCGAACACGCTGAAAGTGATGTTGCCGTAAATCCAGAGGTCGGTGCCGGATACCAGGTTAACGTTGACATGGAAAAGACCGATACCTCCGGCGATGAGGAAAATGAGCCCGAGAATCAATATGAATATAAACATATCTAGTTCTCTTGGGGCCTATATCACGTGACGGCATTATAAAGAGTAAAGCAGGGAGTTGTCAAATATTTAAAAAAATCTTTCATGATGTCAGGCTCGGTGAGCGTGAATATAGTTGTTGCAAAATATTTTTGAATTTTGTTATAATGGATAGCACATATATGTGCAGTGCTAAGACTACTCCCAGGTTCAAACAGCTCCGGCAGTCCTATGGTTTCGATGAAGTAGCTATCGTCCCCGGTGACGTCACCATCAATCCCGACCAGACCAGTACCGATCTCCACATTGGCGATTTTAAGTTCTCCATTCCCTTTTTAACCTCGGCGATGGACTCCGTCGTTGATGTAAAGCTGGCGATTAAAATGAGTAAACTGGGTGGTCTCGGCGTCCTTAATCTGGACGGCGTGCAGGCCCGCTATGAAAACCCGGACGAGGTGCTGGAGAAAATCGCGAAAGCGTCCGATGCCGAGGTTACCGAGTTATTACAAAAGGTTTATAAAGAGCCGATTAAGGAAAATCTCGTTGGCGATAGGGTGCGGGCGATAAAGAAAGCGAAGGCGGTCTGCGCCATCTCCCTGATACCGGCCAATACCAAGCGGCTGGCGCCCGTCGTGGCCGAGGCCGGCGGCGACATCCTGGTCGTCCAGTCCACCGTCACCAGCGCCCGCCATATTTCCAAGAGCTACCGCGGCCTGATATTCTCCGAGCTTTGCGAGCAGGTGAAGATGCCCATCGTCGTCGGCAACTGCGTCAGCTATAACGCCTGCCTGGAACTGATGCAAACGGGAGTCGCCGGCGTGCTGGTCGGCGTCGGCCCCGGGGCGGCCTGCACCAGCCGGGAAGTGCTCGGCATCGGCGTGCCGCAGATTACGGCGACCATTGACTGCGCGGCGGCCCGGGACGAGTATTATCGTGAGTCCGGCAAATATGTTCCGATTATTACCGACGGCGGCCTGCGCAAGGGTGGTGACATCTGCAAGGCCTTTGCCGCCGGCACCGACGCCGTGATGATAGGTTCGCCCATCGCCCAGACGAAGGAAGCCCCCGGGCGTGGCTACCACTGGGGGATGTCCCATCCCCACCCGGCCCTGCCCCGCGGCACGCGCATCAAGGTGGGGACGACCACCACGCTGGAGAAATTGCTCTTCGGCCCGACGTCAGTCGTCCATGGGACGGAAAACCTGGTGGGCGCTTTACGCACGGCGATGGGATTCTGCGGGGCAGCCAACATCCAGGAATTTCATAACGCCGAGATGGTCATTGCCCCGTCCATTGTCTCCGAGGGCAAGATTTACCAGATGACGCAGGGCGTGTAGCTTACTTCTCCAGCACGATGAAGAGGAACCCTGGCTTCTCGCAGAGTTTTTGATAGGTCTCCGGCGCCAGTTTTTGGCACTTTTTATCCGGGAGTGGTTCATCGATGCTGATGATATTAAATTTTGACTGTAGTATGGGGCGGAGGACTTCCGAAAGAGGGCGGATATAGTAGCGTACCTTGAATTGGTAAAGCCCTCTGTCGCCCCAGGTATCTTCAACCAGTTCGAAATCGAAATAGTTCTCCAGTTTCAGGTACAGGTAAATACTAAAAGGGTGGTGAGTGGAAATGACCAGTCGCCCCCCATTTTTCATCACGCGGTGCAACTCGGCCAGCATCGGCCCCCAGTCTTTAACATAATGGAACATCAGCGAGGCGATAACGCAGTCAAAAGAATCTGAATTCAAGAACGACAACGGCTGCGAGACATCGGCGCGGAACAGCTTTAGTTGCGTTGATTTTGTACGTTCAGCCAGTTTATCCAGTATTTTCTGGCTAATATCTATCGAGGTGACATTTGCTCCGGCTTTTAAAGCGTATTCCGTGTAAAACCCGGAGGCGCAGCCGATGTCCAGGACGTTTTTATTCTTTAATGCGGGTAAGCGTGATATCAGGCATGGCCTCTCGTAAAGGTTGTTCCAGGAAGTCGGCCGCTCAATGTGCTTGATGTAGGCTTCCAGGTCTATCGAATCGTAGCTGGTTAAATCGGAATCACTTGTCATGTCACTTCTTGAAAAGTTTAAGGAAATCAGCTTCGTTAATATCTGCCTGTTTTAGAATTGACTTAAGCGTCTTTTCGGGAAGGTCTTAACTATGAATGGGTATAGTTACGCGCAGTCCGGCAAGTTCTTTATGGAAAAGGCGTGCATGGCTG
>CAYWZO010000012.1:20907-42038 GCA_964462865.1 uncultured Dehalococcoidaceae bacterium
CCGCAATACCTCGCGGCCGTTTAGAGCGGGTAATTTAACCATTTTATACTCGCACGGCTACACGTTCGATAGAGGGTTGGCGGTCTTCGGGGATAGGCTCATTGGTCTTGATAGCACTTTCGAGATAGCACTTGATGGCGTCTTTAGCCATCAATTTGGCTTCTTCCAAATTTTCACCAGAGGTGCAGATTTCAGGAATAGCCGGTACAACGACGTTGTATCCGCCTTCAATAACCGGTTCAAATACAACGGTATAATTATATATTTTCATGTAAATGCCTCCTAAAGGCTCTGTGTTTTCATCATACTTTATTGGATGTAATCAAGCAAGTAAAAAAGTTAGCTGTTTACTCGTCTTCCTCTTCATCCGGGGGTGGTGGCGCGCTTGTTTCTCCGCCCGTCCGGGGCAACAGGACATCGGTTTTACCCCGTTTCCTCGCCGTCCGGGGAGGCAATTTACCGATGGCCTCCCGCAGCTTTTTCAGACCGCCGGCTTTCAGGGCCGATGCCTCCACCACCGCGCCGTCCACTCCGGCTTCCCAGAGGGCTTTAAGCTCGGTTTCCGTTATATCCGCTGGTATATTGGTTATCAATGGTTTGGCAAGTATATTGGCCAGGTGCTGGAATATCAGCAGTTCGTGCCAGAGCAGCGAGCCGCCGGTGAACGTGTCCGTGGCCAGTACGGCTTCCACCGGCAGGCCGTTGACCGCCCGCAGCAGGCCGTCGTCCATCGATGCATCCACCTGTAAAATCAGGCCGGGCTTTTTATCGGCGGGGGCGGGGGAAATCCGGCTGGAGGCGGGGAACACCAGAAAATCGCAACCGGCCCCGGCCATCGCTGCAACTTCTTTATCGTCGGCGTCTTCCAGGTATAGCCCTACGGGGGTATCGGTCATGGTTCCCGTAATTTTTTTCATGGCGGCCGCGGTCACCGGTGAGCCAACCGGGCGGACGAGGATGCCGCTGGCGTCGCCGATATCGTCGGTGCTCTTGATAGCGTCCGGTGCCGTGCTTACGATGAGCAGCAGGCCCGGCTCCGGTGCGGCACTCCGTGAGGTGCGGAAACCCATCGGCGGTACCGAGGACTGCGCGGTTTTGTGCAACTTATCGATTAATCGGCTCATAGGCTCCTTTACTGGCGGATATAGAATATTATAGGTAAAAGACAGGTGACTTTCAAAGTTCCGGCCGAACAGGCTGGCCTTTTTACTGTATTTTCGGGGGCTGTTGACCCGCCAGCGCGTACTGGGCGGAAAGCAGCGAATCGATTAAGATAATCGGCCGGTCTATTTTCTTGAAGTTCAGCGGGCCGTGGACCATCCCTTTGGGTATATGCACCGCCGTCGGCGCGGTGATAATGTGCTTTTCCTCTTCCTTGCCCAGGCAAAGCTCGACTTCCGCGTGGAAATCCCAGGGATTGGCAAGGTCTGCCCCGATGATGAGATAGAACTGGTCAAAGTCGTGGCTATGGGCTTCTTTGATCATTAAATAGGGCTCGGCGAGGTAGTGAAGTCTTACGGAAAATTCAGCCCCTTCAAAGTCCCGGGCGCCATAGATTATCCACCGTGGGAAAGCGCCGATGTCCTTGCCTCTGGGCTCGGTGACCAGGTATTTTCCGTATTTGGTCGCCATAATTATCTCCGTTCCGCTATTAATCCCGTTAATTTTAGGCTGAATACCACGGTCTGTCAATCGTACGCCGGGCGCTGTCCGCGGTAAAATTGTAAAACAGAACCACCTTATTTATAATGTAACCGCTCCGTTAATAAATATCATCATATCAGGAGGTGAATGAATTGACGAAACCGGAAGAGTACCATCGCTACGGAGAAGAACTCGAGAAGATACTGATGTTAAAGACATCCCCGGTGGCCGTCAAAATGCTGGCGCAGGAAAGCGATATCCCGGCCGGGGCCATGAGACCGAAGCGAGACCACGGCTATCATCTGGCCCAGTGCCAGGCCTTTGCGCTCTCCCGCCGCGATAAGATGACCATCGCCATGCTGAAAGAGGACCACTGGTGCCCGGCCGCTTTAATGGCCTACGGGATGGTGCCGCGACCTGACAGGGTGAGGGGCCACCCTTACGATTGTTTCGAATACGGTAAGTACCTCGGCATCGTTACGGCGCCACTGCCGACCACTCCTTTTATACCCGACGCGGTGATTATTTACACCAACACTGCCCAGCTGCGCAGCCTGCTCCTGATGATGAAAATGGAAGAAGGCCTCGCGGTGAAAAGCCATTTCTTCCCTCCGTCCTGCGCTTACGCCGTGGTGTATCCGATATTATATCACGAGTACTGGATTGTCCTGCCCGACCCCGGCGAGTTCCAGCGGGCGCTGACCGGCGAAGACGAGATGATGTTCGCCCTGCCGGGAGGAAAAATGGCGGATTTCATATCCGGCCTCAAGCAGAATCAGGACGGAGGCTTCGCCTACCGCCGCCATCACATGCTGATAAGGCCGGATTTTCCCCAACCCGACTTCTATCAAAAACTTTTCAGGACCTGGGGCCTGGATGTAAAGGAGGACGAACAATGGCAACCTGGTATGAGTATCTGAAAAATGAAGGCCATCCCCCCGCCTGGCCATACCCCGTGGACTATGATGCAGAACAGGAGATTGATACGGATGTCCTGGTGCTGGGTGGCGGCATCGCCGGGTGCTGGGCGGCCATCGGTGCGGCGCGGAAAGGCGTCCGGGTGGCCCTGGTGGAAAAATCGGCCACCATCAGGAGCGGCGCCGGCGGGCCGGGCGTCGACCACTGGAACGACTGCTGTAACAACCCGCTTTCCAAGGTCGACGCTGATGAGTGGGCTCAAAGACTGGCCAACTACAGCGGCGGCTATACCTGCGGCATCGCCCGCCAGATACAGTGCCGGGAGAACTGGGACACCCTCCTGGAGCTGGAGCAGATGGGCGGTAAAATCAGGGACACCGAAGAAAAGTACCAGGGCGCCGAGGGCCGCGACGATAAGACCAAGTTCATGATTTCCCCCCGGTATAACTATAATCACGAGACCAATACGGTCATCCGCGTCTGGGGTTCGACCTTCAAGCCGGCCCTGCGGAAGGAATGCCTGCGCCTGGGAGTGAAAATCTACGACCGCGTTATGGCCACCAGCCTGCTGACGGAAGGTGGCGTCCAGGGGGCCAGGGTCATCGGTGCCACCGGCGTCAACGACCGCACCGGCGAGTTCATGATTTTCAAGTCGAAGGCCACTATCCTCTGCATGGCCGGGCCCGGCTCCATCTGGGTCTTCAACACGGAACTGGCCGGTATCACCACCTTCCGGTCACGCGCCATGGCCGGCGACGGTCATGCTATGGCCTGGAGGGCCGGCGCCGAGCTGACCATGATGGAGAAAACGGGCACGCTGAACCTGGGGACGGGTTTTAAACATAACTGGTACGGCGGTGCCGGCGACGCCAGCTACGAGAACGTCCACGTCGTCGATGCCAACGGGAAAGCCCTGCCGGTGCCCTACGAAGGCTGGGGCTCCAGCCTGGGCCAGATGGCCCGCGGCATGAGGGGTAATCCGTGGGACGCCGTGCGCGAGGGCGTCCTCAAGGGGGAGTACGCTTTGCCGTTCTACGGGGATTTTCCGGCCATGCCGGAGGTGGAGCGGAACATCACCTGGGGGCTGATGATAGGGGAGGAGGCCATCACCAGAATCATCGTGGATACCTATAACGAGGCCGGGTTCGACCCCGCCCGTGACCAGCTCCAGAACTATTCATTAATTGAGGGACGCAGCCTGCCGCAGTGGCGCTCGGTGGACGGTGCCGGGGCGCGGGGTGGCATCCTCACCGCTGACTGGAACATGAAAACGACGCTGGACGGGCTCTACGCCGCCGGCGACCAGTTGCCGAATTCCGGCGACCATAACCTGGCGGCGACGACCGGCCGGTACTGTGGCCGTAAAGCGGCCGACTACGCGCGGCAGGTCGGGCAGGCGGCAATATCCAGAGAGCAGGTGGCCGCCGAGAAGGCCAGGGTCTATGCCCCAATCAGGAGAAAAGAGGGCATGGACTGGAAGGAGCTGCACGCCGGCATCGCCCGGGCGATGCAGTACTTCTGCTCGGAGTACAAGACCGAGTCGCTGCTGAAGATGGGGCTGGACACTCTCCGGGAAATCGAGGAGAAGTACGTGCCCGCGCTGTTCGCCGTCGACCCGCACAAGCTGATGCGCAGTATCGAGGACTTGAGCACGCTCGCCTGCGCCCAGATGATTCTCCACGCCTCGCTGGCGCGCAAAGCCAGCAGCCAGCTTTTGACTTTCAACCGCATCGACTATCCGGAACTGGACCCGCCGGAGTGGCACAAGTTCCTGACCATCCGGCAGGAAAACGGCAGGGTCGTCGTCGGCGAGCGGCCGCTCGGCTACTGGGGCAACATGAAAGAGAACTACGAGGCCCACAACAAGGACTACACCGGCGTTTATCAGGAGAAATAAGGAGGCTGTCATGGCTAAAGATAAAGTCTACGCCGTCCCCAACGTGCCCACGCCGGGCCGGCCGGTGATATTCACCGATAAATGCAAGGGCTGCAACCTCTGCATCGAGGTGTGCCCGGTGGACGTCTATATCCCCCACCCCGAGAAGGGCAGGCCGCCGATAATCCTGCACCCCGAGGAGTGCTGGTACTGCGGCTGCTGCGTGGACGCCTGCAACATCGAGGGCGCCATCAAGTTCAACTGGCCTTTACAGCAGCGGGGCTACTGGAAGAACAAAGCGACGGGAGAGGTGAAAAGGGTATAAACAGTATACCATTCCGGCGGAAGCCGGAATCCAGTGCCTTGGATTAGACCCTGGATACCGATTTTCACCGGTATGGTTAATAATATAAAATATTCTTTTTTATTGCATCCTGATTCTTGAAAATCCCGGTTTCACCGCCAGCGGCTCGTCAATATACAGGTACCTGTCTGTGGCGCGGTCCCAGGGCGGCCAGTAAATCAGGTCTTTCACGCTGGGGTCGCCGGTCCGGGCGAACTGCGCCCACATCGCCATCATTTTTTCGGACACTTTCCTGTCTATCTCGTCAAGCTCCGGGTCGGGCGGTATTACCGGCGGGGGCGGGGGCGTATTTCCGGTCGGCCGGGGCGGCATGGGCCGCTGCCACCAGCCGGAGGTGTTGTCGTAATCGCCGAAGACGTAAGGAAGCTCCGTAGCATGTGGGGCCGCAGGCGTCCCGGCTTTCTGCCGCCCCTCCGGCACGCGGTTGAAGATATAGGCGTAGGCTTTGGCTCCGGTCTTCGCCGCGCCCAGGAACATCTCCAGGTAAATCGGAATCATGTTCGGCAGCAGCAGGAATGACCTGGGATCGGTGATTTCTCCCAGGTTGCCGCCGACGATGAAAGGGACGGGGTTGTAGTCGCCCGACCGCAGGATATTCAGCGCGCTGTCCGGCAGGAGCCAGCCGTCCACAACTTCGTCCCAGATGCCGATCATCACCCCTTCGTCCCGGCAGAGAGCGAAGTTGGCCTCGACGATTTGCCGGGCGGGCAGGGCGCGGGCCGCTTTCAGGGGGTCGGCTTCCTTCGTCACGCCGAGCCGGGCGAAAAGCTTCTCGCCGACAGCCTCCATCTGTTTCAGCGTCGGGCCAGTCATGGCGCCGGCGGGCGGGTTCCAGGCGCTTTCCAGGATGGCCTTGTGGAAAAGCCCCTTGGCCAGCGGCGAGGCCATCAGGACGGCCACTTTGGCGCCGCCCCCGGACTCGCCGAAGATGGTGACGTTGCCCGGGTCGCCCCCGAAGGCCGCGATGTTCTTCTGTACCCATTGCAGGGCCGCAATCATGTCCAGGAACATGTAATTACCGGATACGCCCTGCGGTGATTCCTTCGAAAGCAGGGGGTGGCAGAGCAGCCCCAGCGCTTCGAGGCGCATATTAACGATAACCAGCACCACGCCGCGCCGGGCCAGCCGCGCCGAACTGAAGAGTATCTCGTTGCCGTTGCCTCCCGTAAAACCACCGCCGTGCATATATACCATAACGGGTAGTCGGTCGGATGCCTTTTCGGCCGGCGTGACGATGTTCAGGTAGAGGCAGTCCTCGCTCTGCTCCAGGGGCGTGGTCGGCCCCATGCCGAGCAGCTGCGGAGTTATCCGGCTGTAAACGGTGCACTCACGAACTCCCTGCCAGGGCACTGCCGGTCGCGGTGGCTTCCAGCGCCATTCCCCCACGGGCGGAGCGGCGTAGGGTATGCCCCGGTAGATGCGCGCCTCCTGTCCGGTATCGCCAACCGTCGCTCCGGAGATATAGCCGTATTCTGTTTTTACGGGGTCGGTGAGCATGTTTGCCTCCTGTCGCTGGTAACTTAAAAAAATAAAACACAGTCACATGGTAAATTACTTCCTGAAACTTTGTCAATCAAAAAATAAAACAGTATTTCAAAAAATATTGACGTTTGCCCCCTTTACAGATTAGAATTAGCTTTAACTGCCCGTCGGCAGCTGTCACGCCTGTATCTTTCTTTAAAAGGAGGGGCATGGAAGTAGCTGAAAAATGGGAAGAAATGACTCCCGAGGAGAAGAGGGAAAAAAGGTTTGCCAACTGGCTGGAGGCGCCGGGTGTTAAATTCGAAAGCCCGGAAGACCGTAACGCTTACCGTGCCAGGGTAACCAGATTGGTCAAGACGCTCAAGCATCAGGAGCCTGACCGCGTGCCGGTCTCGCTGCCGGCCGGGTATTTTCCTTTATATTACGCCGGGGCAAACCTCCATCAGGCGATGTACGACCCCGAGCTGTTGCGCCGGGCGGGTCTGAAATATATCCGGGATTTCAAGGATGACATGGACTACTTCGTCGGCACCGGGATAAGCTCGGGAAGGCACCTGGAAATCATCGATTACAAACTGGCGGCCTGGCCAGGCCACGGCACAGGCGAGGATACCTCCGCTTACCAGTTCGTGGAAGGCGAGAACATGACCGCCGGTGAATATGACGCCCTGATTAAAGACCCGTCCGACTGGGCAATGAGGACTTTCCTGCCCCGCGTGGTCAGGGCCTTCGAGCCGCTGAAAAACCTCCCGCCCCTTGTATCGTTACTAGGGTTCCCTACGAGCTTCGCCGCTCCGGCGGCCCTGCCGGGGGTGCGGGCGGCCTATCAGGCGATGATTGATGCCGGCATCGAGCTGGAAAAAATGCAGCGAGCGAACCTGGACGTCAGCCGGGCGGCGCTGGCGGCGGGCCTGCCGACAATGAGGGGCGCCTTCAGTATGGCGCCTTTTGATATCCTCGGCGACCTGCTGCGGGGCACTAAAGAGATAATGATGGACATGTTCCGACGCCCGCAGAAAATCCATCAGGCCCTGGAGAAAATTACGGAACTGACTATCGAACGGTATAAGGTCGTGGGTAAAGACATCAACGCCCTCATCGTTTCCTTCCCGCTCCATAAAGGCGATGATACCTTCATGTCCGATAAGCAGTTCGAGACCTTCTACTGGCCCACGCTGAAAGAGGTCATCCTGGGGATTATCAAGGAAGGCCTCATGGTCACCCTTTTTGCCGAAGGGAGATACAACAACCGCCTCAAGCAGGTCGCCGACCTCCCGGAAGGCTGTGTCAACTGGCATTTCGACCGTACGGACATGGCCAAAGCCAAAGAGATACTCGGCGGTCAGTGCTGCCTCATCGGCAATGTCCCCACCTCGCTGATGTGCACCGGCACACCCCAGGCCGTCAAAGAGTACTGCCGAAAAGTAATCGAATCATGCAAAAAAGGCGGCGGCTATATCCTGGCCGGCGGTGCCAGCGCCTCCCAGACGAACCCGGCCAACCTGCGCGCCATGATGGCCGCCGCCAAAGAATACGGCATGTATTAATACGGAAATCTGTAAAAGGAGGATGCAGACAATGGCCAAGACGAAATACGGGCACCTGGTGAAACCGCTCCCTTTTACCCGGGACGGGGCCGGCGGCTACCGGCAGGGCACCGAGCTGAACGGGGAATTCCTGGGAGTGGACGCGCACATCAAGTACGGAACGTATTACAGCGCCGGTAAAGTTGGGGAAGCGCCTTACGGGACGCATAAGCATGATTTCAATCAGGTTCTGCTCTGGCTGGGGGCCGACTGTAATGACTTGAGCGAGCTGGGCGCCGAGATAGAGCTTAACCTCGGGGCGAAAGAGGAAAGGGCCAGGTACGTTTTCACTTCCTCCTCCGCCGTCTATGTCCCCAAGGGCCTGGCGCACTTCCCGGCCACGATTAACCTGATGGACCGGCGCTTTATCTACATGGAGATTTCTCAAGCCCCCGAATGCAAGATGAAGGCGGTGACCTCGGAGAAAGACGCCGCCGGTGTCCCGCTGGCCACCTGGTTTTCCCCTAACACCAAACGCATCGACCACCTGGCGTTCCACCGTAAGAGCGCCTGGCACTACGGACCCCTGAACCGGGACGATTCCGGCGGCTCGATTGCCGAGTTGCGCTGCAAAGACTTCGAGTTCGGGATGATGTGGGAAAGCATCCGGAAGGCGCCCTACCGCTTCGGGCCGGTCCCCGATAAGCCCCACGTGCATACCTGGGATGAGTTTCTCTTTTTCATCGGTGCGGACACGAACGATTTAAGCGAGCTCGGTGCGGAGTGCGAGATGTACATGGGCAAGGAGATGGAAAGACACGTTATTAACAAGCCGACGGTCGTGGTACAGCCAAAGGGTTTTCCTCACTGCCCGCTGGTAGTCGCGAAGCTGGAAAAGCCCTTCATCTTTTCCGTGGTTTATCCCTACGGCAGCCATGTCCCGCAGCCAGCCAAAGTATAATGAGCGGTAAATAAAAGGAGAGTCGCGCCAATGGCGAAAACGAAATACGGGCACATGATTAAAAAGCTCAAGTTTGAAAAGGGCAAGGACGGGGCGAAGGATACTACCAGCCCTGATTATGTGACCCGTTTAAGTGGCAAAGAGATGGAGGGGATAAAACTGCGTTTGGCCTGGGGTTATCCCATCTGGGAAGGGAAATGGGGCGGCAGTGCGAAAAAGACGCATGTACATCCCTTCAGCGAAGTCATGGTTTTTACGGGGCTCGATTATAACCATCCACAGGACTTCGGCGCGGAAATAGAAATCGAAATGGGGCCGGAGGGCGAAAAACATGTTTTTAATACTCCAGCCATCATCACCGTGCCGGCTGGATTTGCCCATGCGCCTTTGATTACAAAGAAAGTCACTCAACCTTACGCTTTGCTGGGGATTTGCCTTGATGGCGAGTACAGCGCCACCGACCTGGCCGAAAAGGACCGGAAGCCCCCGGCGGCGGAAAGGAAATACGGGCACCTGATTAACAAGATGGAATTTCGTGACCTGACGCAGCGCCCCATGGGCGGCAACGCCGACTACCTGGCGGCCTGGAACGGCAAGGATATGGAAGGGTTCAAGCTCAATTTTACCTTCGCCTTCCATAAAGATACCGGCCCCTGGCACGGCGGCAAGGACCCGCACGTCCATCCCAACGACGAAGCCCTGCTTTTCGTAGGGTGTGACCCCGGGCGCCCGGACTACCTGGGGGCAGAAATCCAGATAGAAATGGGCCAGGAGCGGGAGGTTCACCTCTTCGATTATCCGGCGGTGGTCGTCGCCCCGGCGGGATTTGTCCATTGTCCGCTCATCACGCGGCGCGTAGATAAACCTTACATTTTCAGCGCCATCTGCCTCAACATCACACACGATACCACCTGGCTGGGAACGGGCAAGTTCCCCTGGGAGGAATAAATAGTATTATTGGAGACAATCAAAGGAGGTAGTTAGCATGGCGGCAAAGACCAAATACGGCAAGTACTTCATCGAATACAATCCCAGGGATTTTCCCAAGGAGCGCCGCCCGGTCATGGTGCGCATGCAGGAAAGCGTCATGAAGGGGAGCCATTTCTACCTGGTCCACTGGGTGATGCCCGGTTTCGCGGCGCCATTGGGCACCTACAAGTACGCCGGGCACCCGCCCCACATCCACAAAGACGCCGAGCTCCTCATGCACATCGGCACCAACCCGGAAGACCCGATGGACCTCGGGGCGGAAGTGGAGATGTATATGGGGCCGGAGCTGGAAAGGCACGTCATCACCCGGACCTGCTGCATCTATATCCCACCGAACTTTATCCACTCTCCATGGCGGCCTATCAAAATCACCCGTCCCTGGATATTCATCGAGATTAACCAGGGGCCGTCCCACACGGAGAAGTCCTACCGTCAGGTGCTGCCGGATGAGACGCGCAAAAAGATAGACTGGTCGCGGTGGCCGGACGAAGGCTTTGAGATTCCGGCCTGAAATATCACGGGCGCGATATCAATAATCAAGGGAGGCAAACGTGGCTTATAAAATAAACGTGAAAAAGTGTCTGAAATGCGGTCTCTGCGTGACGCAATGCCCGGAGAAAGCCATCGTGGTGGATGCTAAAGAGACCCAGTTCGATGGCCTGGTACTGTACACGACGCGAATCGACCCCCAAAAATGCACCGATTGCGGCACCTGTGTCTCCTTCGAGTGGTGGTGCCCGGCTAAAGCCATCAGCAAGGCATAAACGCTATCAGACAGGAATATTCAAAATGAAATACAGCAAGTATTTCCTCAACGAGTTGACGCCTGAACAAAGAGAGAAAGGCTACGGCAAAATGCCCTCGATGGTCGCCTTCACGGACAACGATATTATCGAGGGCAGCCACTACTTCTCCGCCATGGTGATGGGTAAGGGGGCCTTAAGCCGGGGGCATGGCCCCCATACCCACAAACACCCGGAAGTCCTCGTGGCGCTGGGCACCGACCCGGACAACCCGAAAGAGTTGGGAGCGGAGATTGAGCTGTGCATGGGGCCAGAGATGGAAAAACACGTTATCACCACTTCCACGCTGGTCTTCATCCCGGCCAACTTCGTCCACTGTCCATTCCGCGTCACCCGGGTGGACCGCCCGTTCCTCTTCATCCAGTCCCAGTACGCTCCCAAGCTGACCGAGACCTCATTGAAAAAGCTGGTGGCGCAGGAGGAGAGGGACAAGATGATATTCATCGATGCTGACGGCACGCAGAAAGACTAAAATATCATTTTTGGCTGGGGCTAGATATACCCGCCCGAAATGTAGTCGCTCAAATAGCGTACCTCGGTGATGGACTCTTCGAGCTTTATCCCCAGCAGGTCGCGCATGGATATCATCCCCGCCAGTTTTTCCCCGTCCACGATGGGGAGGTGCCTGATTCTGGCCTGCTTCATGGTTCTGATAGCGTAGTCCAGTTCGTCTTCGGGTTTGCCAATGGCCACTTTGCGTGACATCACGTCTTGGGCCTTGATTTTTTGGCAGTCTTTACCGAAGCACTTTCTGACGATGTCTCTTTCCGTGATAATACCCACCAGTTCCCCCGCTTCGTTGCAGACCGGCGCCGAACCCCGGTCGTTATCCACCAGCACCCGGATAACTGCCGTAATGCTATCACTAGGTTTCACCGTGACGGCCGTCCGGTATTTAGGGTCCTTGGCATTCAACAGGTCTCCCAAGTTCATGGCTGACCTCCTTACCTGTAGAAAAATATAAAAAGCTCGCGTGTGGGCTGGGGATAATATCATAGCGAAACCCCGCCTTAATGTCAAGGTGACCCTGAACAGCCCTGGCGTTATCTTATCTTGATTACCTCACCTGATACCCTTTGGGCCGGAAAGTTGAAAAAACAGGCGGATAACATATTATTATCATGGCGTTTTTCCGTGATACAGGTCTTTTTTTAGTCACCCTGGTCAGGCAGTATGCTTGGCCTTAAACTTGAAGACAATTACTATTTTTCAGGCTGTTCTGCTTTTACATATCGGCCACCCGGGTACATTTTCGGAAGAATAATGGTGTTTAATCTGGCTGGAAATAAAGGGGGTAAAAATGATTGAAAGAGAGAAGCTGATTAAGATTGTCGGGGCGGGCAACGTTAGCTATGAAAAGGCGACCTTGGCCGAATACTCTAGTGATATGAGCTTCGTTAATGCCGTCAAGCCGGTGTGTGTGGTCAGACCCGCCAATACCACGGCGATTCAGAAGCTGGTGGAACTTGCCAACAAGACGCTCACGCCGCTGGTGCCGGTAAGCTCCGGTCCTCCCCACTTCCGGGGCGACACCGTCCCCGGTATCGGAGGGGCGGTTATCGTCGATTTGAGCGGGATGAGGAAAATCATCAGGATTACCCGGAAGAACCGGGTGGCCATGGTCGAGCCGGGCGTGACCTTCGGAGAACTGATACCGGCGGTCGAGAAGGAAGGACTGCGGCTCAATATGCCGTTGCTGCCGCGGAAGACGAAGACAGTTATCGGCAGCATGCTGGAAAGGGAGCCGGTGCTTTTACCCAAATATCACTGGGATATATCCGACCCCCTGGCCTGTGTGGAGGCTGTCTTCGGGTGCGGTGAGATTTTCCGGACCGGGCAGGCTGCTGGCCCCGGCACCATCGAGGAGCAGTGGGCAGCCGGCGGGACGCAGAAGACGCCCTACGGCCCCGGACCGGCCGCCTGGTACCGGCTGATTCAGGGCTCCCAGGGCACCATGGGCATCGTCACCTGGGCGTCCCTGCGCTGCGAACTTCTCCCCAAACTTGAGGAGCCTTTCATGGTCGGCTCGCCGGAACTTAATAAACTGCTTGAGATGGCCCACTGGCTGATACGGATGCGGCAGGTCAATGAATGCCTGATATTAAACAGCACCAACCTGGCGGCTGTTATGGCCAATAAATGGCCCGGAGATTATCGTAATATTAAGGATACCTTGCCCCTCTGGATTCTTTTCTATAACCTGGCTGGTTACAATTACTATCCGGAAGACTTTGTCTATAAGAAGAAGGTACTGGAGCAGATTATCAAGGAAACGGGTGGGAAGTCCCTGAAAGCGGTCGAAGACCCCGCCGTCGCCGCGACCCTGCTGTTCCAGTGCACCCGGGTCAGCGCCTCTATACGGGAGACGTTCCGGGCCGGCGGCATGTTCTCGTCCATGATGGTTCAAGGCCAGCGGTACGACCTCCACGTCAGGTGGCTGGAACAGGCAGCCGTCTGGAAGAGGGAACTTATTAAGAAAGGCCTGGTCGTCGCGGATGACGGCCAGCAATTCGGCTGGGGTGAGGAACAGGGGCACCTGGGGCACACGGAGATATTCTGCCGCTATAATCCGTACGATGCTGAAGCGTTTAAAGCCGTACATGACTGGATGGATAAAATAGGTAGGGCGGCCATCAAGGGCCACTACGCCGTGCCGGTCAATACCGCCATACCAATCGAGGAAATCGGGGCGCATGTCTGCAACTACCATGTCTGGCTGGGCCGGCTCAAGAAGGCGTTTGACCCCAACCTCATCGGCGCGCGGACGGGCTTCAGCTACGTGGGCGCGGACACCTCCGGCGCGCATACCAGCCTTTATAAAAAATAATCCGGAATTAAAACCGGGACTAAATTCAAAGACAATATCACCTCCGGGTCGCGTTACGGACAAGGCCCGGAGGTGTTGCTTTTATACGTTGACCCGCTCGCCCTTTCCCAGCGCTTGGCCGGTTATCGGGAATACGCGTCCACGAGTTCGTTCATCCGGCTGAAGAACCTGCGGCCCGGCAGTCCTGCCGTCTCGACCTCGCTCAACACAACGTCTATCCGGGGTTGTATCCGCCGGCGCCATCTTTCCAGTTCTTCCGCCGGGATATTAATTAGTTCACCATTCTTTATAATATATTCCAGCGCTTGACGTAAACTATCATCAGCGTCCGGCCCGGCCTGCGTCGCGAACCAGCAATCGCCGCCGGCGGGGCCCAGACTTTCTATTATCTCCTGAACGTCAGATGAGAGTCTGTTCCAGGTCTCCCATTTCATATACAGGCGCATCGGGTGCATGCTTATCGACCGGTTTTGAAAAACCGTGGCGTACGGTGCTGCTTCCTCGGCCAGCCTGAACATTCTGGCCGGGAGTATGCCCAGGACCGTCGCATCCAGTTCTCCTGCAGCCAGGAGCTGGCTGATTTTCAGGTAGGGCACCTGCAAAGGCCTGGCCCCCAGTGCCTCGATAAATCCGTCTATCGGCGGCAAAGACCTGATTCTGGCCCCATGCAAATCTTCCAGACTGCGTATCGGGCCCCATCTCCGGCTGGAAAAGATGGCCATCAGCGCGCCGGTACCCAGGCCCACTACTTTCGTATCGCTCATCTCATTTCGCAATTCGGTAAATTCCGCATAAAGTTGAGCGATGACCCTGGTGCCGACGGTTGAACTCGGGAAAAGAAAGGGGATTTGTATTAGATTGAGAAGACGGTAGTTCATGTTTCCCGCCGGGACATCACGTACGATGTCTGCAGCTTTAATCTTCTCCGGATCCTCGCCGCTGCTTTCCCGGAAATGTATTTTCCCGCCGGTCCGTGCCTTCACCTCGTTCATCCACCTGCCGGCGATGCCTACGCCGTGCTCATGGATGTTATGAAAGACGAGTTCTTTTAGTGTTTCCTTGGCGTCGGAATCCATAAAAGTGACCTCCATATCTCGCCGGCGAAGAAACCCGTTAACCGTATTATACACGAGAGATTACCCTGACCACAGCGGCACGGTACGGGCGGACTTTTACTGTGGTGACCGTTATCCCTCGGCGGAGGACTTATGCCGGGAGAATAAAAAATAAAGCCGAGCGTAAATACCAGGAGGCGGGGGAATATCCGGCCGGTTATATCATCGGGTGCAGTGATTGGATACACCGGTACAGTTCTATTTTGTTCCTGACGCCCAGCTTGCGGTAAATATTCTTCATGTGCGTATGTACGGTAAGCTTGCTGATGTACAGTTTCTCGGCGATCTCTTCATAAGACATGTCTGTGATGATGCAGTAAATGATGTCAATCTCCCTCCGGCTAAGGTGGAATCTGTTCTGCAGGGTGCTCTCCAGAGTGTTCTTGCCGGAAAGGTCGGACAAAGTTACCATAAAGTTGGGAACGGAATGTGCATTGTCCGTTTTCCATACCAGGGCGCATTCGCTCCGGAACTGTTTACCGCTCTCGGCGAACACTATCCTCTCTTTGGGCCAGGAAACAAACTGCGCCTCCACCTTGATTAGATTAAGGAGTTCGGTACAATCCTTGATAATAAAAGACGGGACCGGGAATTCGCCTTTTTCAATATTCACCGGGTCGGACGACAGGCTGTGATAAAGGTACAGGCAGATTTCTCTGGCCTTGGCGTTAGAGTAGACGGGCTGGAACTTATGGTCCAGTAAAAGCAGGCCTTCGCTGTTGGACTCATCGATGGCGAGTTTCTTCCGCCAACCGTTGATTTTTGATATGGTGCTAACATTGCGTATCGCCAGCGTAACATGGGGCGCTAGCAGTTCGGCCCTGGCCATGTCGCCGGGTTGATAGTCTTTCTGCTTCCGGGAGCGCCATAGCGTCATCATCCCTTCAAGATTGTTTTTCCAGCGCAGGGCGAGGAACATCTCCCAGTACAAATGCTGTGGCAGGATGAAATAATTGTAGAGATTGGACCGCTCCCAGTCCCTGGTCGAAATGGAGTTGCCTATTTTTAAAATGGTATCTGAAGAAGAAATAGCTGCTTTTAAAAGCGGTGAACACTGGAAAAAGCCGTCTTTGTACAGCGCTGGATAATGCTTGTCTTCGATAATATTATGGTAGTCTGATTTGAAAGACCTGGACTCGACGACGTTCACGCGCCGGGGAAGTCCTTTGATAAGATGAAAAGTCACGCATTCCGAGCGGAACGACTGTATCATGGACTGGCAGAGGGTGCTGACCAGGCTCTCCATGTCCTGGCAACGGTTGGCGGAATAAATAATGTCTAAGATATCATGGTAATCTTTGCCGGTTATCACCGTCATATGCGATTTTATATCACTTTTCCCCACAGATGTCAAAAATACCCTGTTCAGGGTATTCAAATAGGCCTGTTTATCGCTAATCTTCCGGTTGAAATAGCCCGGAAAATTCAGTTGTTGTTTTTTGATATGTCTTTGAGGGGCAGCGTGTCCCTTTTTTGATGTCCGGGCGTATCTCCGGGTATAATAGAAACGTACTTATGATTCGGCGTCTGTAAAAGGAGCGGAAAATCCCCGGCCTTTCTGGTACCATGCCTATCAGCTAACAGACTATTATAAAACGTTCAGGTTTCAGGGACAGGCCTGTTAACCGGCATATTTGATGTAAATAAGGGGTATAACATTGCAAAATATGGTTAAAGTCACACCAGATATCTGGCAAAATCTTTTTTCTCCCGCTTCAGTGGCGATTATCGGGGCCTCCAATACGCCCGGGTCGTGGGGGAATAATGTTACCAAAGGCGTCCTCAAGACCGGGAAGCACCAGGTCTACCTGGTCAATCCTAACTCTCCTGAAGTACTTGGGCAAAAGACGTACCGCAGCGTGACGGACATCCCGGACGCTGTCGATTTGGCGGTAATAGTCGTCCCGGAAAAGCTGGTGCCGGGAGTCCTGCGAGAGTGCGCTGGCCGGGGTATCAGGGCGGCCTCGATTATCACTTCCGGTTTCGCGGAGACGGGCGAGGCCGGCCGGAAGCTGGAAGCGGAATTGCAGGCGATTGCCCGCGAGAGCGGTCTGCGTTTCATCGGGCCGAACAGTATAGGACATGCCGATACCGGTACGCAGTTGAATACCTTTCAGTATACCGGGGAGATGCCCCGCGGGCCGGTGGCCGTGCTCTCGCAGAGCGGCAGCACCTGCATGAGGATTGTGCGGTCGCTCGCGGAGCTGGGGGTGGCCTGCAGTAAATGTGTCAGCACCGGCAACGAGGCTAACCTGTACCTGGAAGACTACCTCGAGTACCTGGCGGATGACGATGATACGAAGATGATTATCGCCTTCATCGAAGGCCTGCGCGACGGCAGGCGCTTTTTTAATCTCGCTAGAGAGCTAACGCCCCGCAAACCGATAGTCGTCGTCAAGGTGGGTGGCACCGCCGAGTCCGCCCGGGCCGTGATGTCCCATACCGGTTCGCTGGCCGGCGCCGATGCCGTCTATACTGCCGCCTTCCGGCAGTGTGGCGTCATCAGGGCGGAAGACGACGATGAGCTTTGCGATGTGGCTTATGCCCTGCTCAACGGCCCGCTGCCCCGGCAGAACCGGGTCGGCATCTTGAGCGTGGGGGGCGGACAGGGAGCGTTGATGGCGGAAATCTGCGAGAAGGGCGGCCTGGCCGTCGGCAAAATCGCGCCGGATACGGTCAAAAAGCTGGATAACTACTTGCCCCCGCGGTGGCCGCGCCGCAATCCCGTCGACCTCGCTGGCCCCAGTGCCGCTGAACTGTCCCAGGTCGCCAATCTGCTCTGGCCGCTTATCGAGGATAAAAATATAGATATCGTTCTTCTTTTGGTGCCGATAATTATGGAAAAAAGCGTCCTCACCAGCCGTATGGGTCTCAAACCCGGGCAGGTCCAGGCTTACCGGGAAAAGGAACAACGAGATATTATGTTGATCAGGGAGAAAATAGAAGAATACCAGAAACCGGTGGTGCTCATGTGGCAGGGGCGCGGCATGAACAGCGACCCGACCATCGGGGCCATGTTCCGCAAGGGTAAAATCCTGGCCTTCGCCGGCGCCCGCCGCACTGTCAGGGTCTTGCACCACCTGTACTGGTACCGGCAGTATGTTGCCAAAATCACGGGAAATAATGAATTTTCTATACCGGGGGAAATATGAGTAACGTAAGTGAAATCATCGCAGAAGTCAGAAGCCAGGGCCGGACGGTGCTGACGGAGATAGAGTCCAAGCAGGTCTGCCGCGCTGCCGGAATCAGCGCCACCGAGACCTGGCTGGCGGTATCCCAGAAAGGGGCCTTGGCTTTGAGTGAGAAAATCGATTTTCCCGTGGTGCTGAAAGTCGCCTCGCCGGACATCACCCACAAGACCGATGCCGGCGGCGTGAAAGTGGGGCTGAAAAACAAGGCGGAGGTGAGGCAGGCCTACCGCGAAATCATGGCTTCCGTCCGGCCAAAATACCCCGGGGCGAAAATCGACGGCGTTTCCGTGCAGGGCATGGCCCGGCCGGGGACGGAGATAATCATCGGCATGTTTAAAGACCCGCAGTTCGGGCCGGTCATCATGTTCGGCCTGGGGGGCATCTTCGTGGAGGTGCTGAAGGACGTATCTTTCCGGATTATCCCCATCCTCCGGCGGGACGCGGCGGAAATGATGACGGAAATCAAGGGGTACGCCCTGCTCCGGGGCTACCGGGGGCACGAACCGGCGCATTTGCCCTCGCTGGAAAAAATGCTGCTCAAAGTCTCGGACCTGGCGGAAAAAACCCCCGGGATAAAGGAAATCGACCTCAACCCCGTTTTCGCTTATAGGGATTCGGCTGTAGCGGTGGATGCCCGGATAGTGCTGGAGGAAAAGCCATAAAGAGATACGTATTTTACATCATCGGGCTTCTCACTATTGCCCTGCTCCTGACGGCGGCCGGTATATCGTGTTCAGCGGATATTACTGCTTCTTTAGGGCAGGAGTTCACTCTACCGTTAGAGAAAACAGCCTCCATCAGCGGTGAAGACCTCTCGCTCGAATTTGTGGAGGTGACTGCGGACAGCCGGTGCCCCGCGGGCGTCCAGTGCGTCTGGGCCGGAGAAGCTCAATGCCGGATGTCAGTGACATACCGGGGAGCGGTGTCGGAGATGACTTTAACGCAGCCGGGCGGCAGCGACGCTGTGGATGACTTGTTCCGGGTCTATAAAGTTAACTTTAAGCTCGAACCTTATCCTGAAGCTGGCAAGCAGATTACCGCCTCGGATTACAGGCTCATCATGACTGTTATCAAATGAGGTCGTTGCCTATCTCTTCTTCCGGACGGTACTGATGATTCCCCGCGCTTCCATTTCGGCGATATCGTTAGACTTGTAACCCATCTTCAGGAGGATTTCTTCGGTATGCTGCCCCAGCAGGGGCGCCGGTTCCCGGGGCCGTCCTGGTGTCGCGATGAGCTTTACCGGCAGGCCCAGCATTTTTATCTCGCCGTGGGTGGGGTGGTTTACGGAAGTTATTATCCCGTTGGCCTCCAGTTGCGGGTGGGCGCAGACCTCCTCGTAGGTCAGGCACGGGTCGCAGCGCATTTTCGCCTCCCGGAATATTTCAACCCATTCGGCCCGTGTCTTTTTACTGAAAGCTTCGTCTAAAAGACGTCCTATCTCCTCGCGGTTCTCGTACCGGGCGTTATCAGTGTTGAACCTGGGGTCATTGGCCAGGTGCGCCACGCCCAGCAACTCGCAGAAGGCGGGCCACAGGGGACCGCTCCCGAAGATGGTCATCATGTCGCCGTCTTTAGCGCGGAAGGGGCCGAAGGGCGGTTTCTCGTAGCTCCGCCCGCTTTTATACGGCATTTTCTCGCCAGCCAGGTATTCGGCGAACTGGCTGAACTGGAGGTACAGCGCCGCGTCCAGGTTATTGACCGTCACTTCCTGTCCCTGTCCCGTCCTCTCCCGGACGAAGAGGGCGGTCATGATGGCGTAGGCCACCAGCATCCCGCCGGCGTGGTCGCAGGCCGGGAAAGGCAGCATCTGCGGGGCGCCGCCGGGATAGCCCAGCAGGCTGACAATGCCAGACATCGCCTGGCTCCACATGTCGCCGCCGGCGCGGTGGGACACCGGGCCCGTCTCGCCGTAACCGGTGAAGGAGCAATAAATAACATCAGGGTTGATTTTTGATATTGCTTTATAGCCGATACCCAGCCGGTCGGCCACGCCGGGGCGGAAGCTCTGTATCACTACGTCTGCTTCCCGGGCCAGCTTGAGGACAATTTCCCGCCCTCGCTCTGTCTTGATATCGATGGCGATGCTTTGCTTGCCGCGGTTGCAGGCCATCCACGCAGCCGTGTCGGGCGTATCGGCCACCGTGCTGGTATCGAGCTTGTCGTCCATGCCGGCGGGTAGCCCCGACCGCTGTGCCTCTCCCTGAAGCCTCTCCACTTTAATCACTTCCGCGCCCAGGTCGGCCAGCATCGTAGCTCCGAAAGGCGCAGCCACGGCGATACTGAAATCCAGGACATTGATGCCTTCCAGAGGATAAACCATAACCTGCCCCCTCTGTGTCACTTTATTTGTCTAGAAGCTCATAGAATTTGTTCCGGGCGTGGATGGCGTCCCGGACGCCCATGTCCCTTCTGGCCTTAAAGAAGTTGAATTCGTCTGCCTCGAAGTGAATGTTGGTGTTCAAAGTGTGCATCAACCAGGAGGTGGTCATGCCGCTGGTAACCCCCATGGCGTCGCAAACGGATTGCTTGGCGGCCCGGCCCATGGCGATGCCGTCGCGCGGAAACCTGGCAAAACCCTCGGCATAGCGGTTGACCTCCTTCTCCAGTTGGTCGAGAGGGACGGCCCGGTTGATGAGGCCGATGCGCGCGGCTTCCTTGCCGTCAATCATGCGGCCGGTCAGGCAAAGGTCCATGGCGTGCGTCAGCCCGCAGCGCAGTATCATCAGCGGGGTCAGCGTCAGCACGGGTATGCCCAGCCTCACCTCGATTTCCCCGAACTTACAGTCCTCGGCGCCGACGATGAAATCGCACCCGAGGAACAGGTCCATCATCGCCCCCAGCAGGTAGCCGTGCGCCTGGACGATGGTTATCTTGGGGAAGAAGAGCATTTTAAGTGCTTCCTGATAGAATACGCTCCGGTCGAACTTGAGCCGGTTCTGCATCGGTGTCTTGGGCGCTTTTTCGCCGTGCTTGGGCTCTTCCCACCCGTAGACGAAGCCCACCTCGTCCAGGGGGGCGCCGGCGGCTAAAGCGCGCCCCGCCCCCTTGATGACGAGGACTTTCACGTCGTCGGCATCGGCGGCCAGGTCCATGGCTTTGCCCAAGTCTTTGACGCCGGTATTCATGGCCTCCGGTCTGTTCAACGTGATGCGGGCGACGTAGCCGCTCTTTTCGTAAATTACATCCGTAAAATCAGCCGCTTTCTTAAATTTCAGCATAAAACACCTCCATTGGTTTAAATTGTCATGGCGAGGGCGCAGCCCGAAGCAATCCTCTTAACGTTCAAAGCAATGCAACGGATTGCTTCGCTCCGCTCGCAATGACCCGCCTTTTCCCCACCCCTGGATTCCGGCTTTCGCCGGAATGACATCATTGTTGAATTACTCAAATACTCCTTCCTGCATCAGGCTGACGAACTCGTCGTCGGACAT
>CAYWZO010000013.1:0-40724 GCA_964462865.1 uncultured Dehalococcoidaceae bacterium
GAGGGTAACCGAAGGGCTCAGGGTGACATTTAAAGGCACTTTTGATACAACACCCTGAAAGGGCGAGGGGGACATTGTTTTAAGAGGGGCTGGCGCCCCTCATCGCAGGCTACTCCCTTGCGTTTAACGCCCGGGTAAAGGGTGTGACGCGTTAATTATTAACATGAAAGGGCGGATTTAAGACCCGCCCCTGCTGTCATTGCGAGGGCGAAGCCCGTGGCAATCCCAACCATTGACTTGATTCAAATCGGGGATTGCTTCGCTCCGCTCGCAATGACCTCCCCTTTTCCCTACCGCTGGATTCCGGCCTGCACCGGAATGACAGACTGTTTTCAGCCGAGCTGACGGATAACGCCGATGACCCGGCCCTGGATTTCCACGTTGTCCGGTGCGGCGTAGAGGGGCCGCATCTGCTCGTTGGCCGGCTGTAGGCGCACGCGGTCCGGCTCGGCGTAGACCTTTTTCAGCGTGGCCTCTTTCTCCGCGCGGAGCCAGACGGCGGCCATCTCCCCGTTCTCGACGGCGTTGACCTGCTGCATCAGGACGATATCGCCGTCGTTAATCAGGGCGTCCACCATGGACATCCCTTTGACGCGCAGGGCGTAGACGCCATCGCGGCCGCGGGTAAGCTCCGGCGATACCCCCATCTTCTCCGAGACGGCGGCGACGTCCCAGGTATCGGGGGAGGGGACGGGAATCGGCTCGCCGGCGGCAATCGTCCCGATGACGGGCACGGCCACCATCGGCTCGGGCTCGGGCGTCCTCCCCAGCAGGGTGATGCCGCGCGATACCTCGGCGTGGCGGCGGATATGCCCCCGGCTTTCCAGGATGTTGAGGTTGTAGTCCACCACGGACGTCGAGCTGATGCCGCAGCCGGACTGGATGTCCCGTATCGAGGGCGGGTAGCCCTTATCGGCGAGAAAGCGGTCGATATAGTTGATAATGCGCCGCTGCTTATCGGACAGCTTTTTCATTACGTCTCCCGGTGCCGGAGACAACCTCCACGAACACCTGTTCTATAATATAATACGGGGAGACGCCCTGTCAAGAGGGGGGACTAAATATCAACGGAGAAAAATGAAAATTGTCGGCTACTTCTCGTTGCCGTTGCAGACGTTGGCCGGCTGCCCGGCGCCGATGGCTTCCAGCGCCAGCTTGTCCATCTCCAGCTGCACCGGTATGGGGTAGTCGCCGGTAAAGCAGGCCAGGCAGAAGTGCTCCCGCGGCAGGCCCACGGCCTTGATAAGCCCCTCGATGCTCAAGTAGCCCAGGGTATCCGCCCCGATGAACTCGCAGATTTCCGGGACGCTTTTCTGCGAGGCGATAAGCTCCCGCCGCGTCGCCATGTCCACTCCGAAGAAGCAGGGGTATTTAATCGGGGGCGCACAGATACGCATGTGTATTTCTTTAGCTCCGGCTTTGCGCAGGATTTTCACCACGCTGGGCGTCGTCGTGCCGCGGACGATGCTATCGTCCACCACCACCAGGCGCTCGCCGTCCAGCATCTGGCGCATCGGGTTGAACTTGAGCTTCACGCCCAGGTCGCGGATGCGCTGGTCGGGCTCGATGAAGGTGCGCCCCACGTAGCGGTTCTTGACCAGCCCTTCCGCTACCGATATGCCGGACTCCTGCGCGTAGCCCGTGCCGGCGGCCGTGGCCGAATCGGGCACGGCGATGACCAGGTCGGCGTCAACCGGGTGCTCGAGGGCCAGGCCCGCCCCCATCGCCTGCCGGGCGATGTAAAGCAGCTTGCCGTTAATCATGCTGTCAAGCCGGGCAAAATAGATATATTCGAAGATGCAGAGCCCGCGGCGGCTGGACTCGCCGGGATAGCTGGTGACGCCGTTAGCGTTGATGGCGACGATTTCGCCCGGCTCAACCTCCCGCACGAAAGTAGCGCCGATATGGTCGAGGGCGCAGGTCTCGGAGGCCACCACCCAGCCGTGGTCAATGGTCCCCAGGCAGAGCGGGCGTACTCCTAAGGGGTCACGGACGGCGTACAGCTCCCGCGGCGTGATGATAACCATTGAATACGCCCCCTGGAGCCGCCGCATGGCGTATTGTATCTTGGCAATCTGGCTTTTTTCCGGGCAGGACAGGATAAGGTTGGCGATAACCTCGGAATCGGTGCTGCCGTGGAACCGGTAGCCCAGACCGGCCAGCTCTTCATAGAGATAGGTGGCGTTGACGATATTCCCGTTATGGGCGATGCCCAGAGTATTGCCGTCGTTGCCGACGAGGATCGGCTGGGCGTTGGCGGCGCGGCTGGAGCCGGCGGTGGAATAGCGGTTATGACCGATGGCGATATGTCCGGTGAGGCGCTGGAGGGATTCCTCGGTGAAAACGTTGGAGACCCGGCCCATGCCCGTATAGACCCTGATCTGTTTGCCATTGGAGGTGGCGATACCGGCGCTTTCCTGGCCGCGGTGCTGGAGGGCAAAGAGTGCGAAGAAGGTAAGACGGGCTACGTCCTCATTGGGTGAATAGACACCGAAAACGCCGCAAGACTCGTGCAAGGTTACCTCGCCTTCAAGTCCATCCTGGATGACTCCGCAATCTGATTATAGCTCATTTTACGGTTCGGGGTCAATTTTCACCGTCCGGCTTACATTGACTTCACCCATTCCAGGATAGCGCCGACCGCCCTCTCCTCGCGCCGCAGCCGGTGGCCGGTGCCTTCGATGACGACCAGTTTCTTCGGCGTCCCGGCCTTCTCGTAAAGCCGGTGGGCATGTTCGACGGGCACGGTCTGGTCCAGGCTGCCGTGTACCAGCAGCAGGGGGCGTGGAGCAATCCCGCCGATGTGTTTGATGGGGTCAATGCTTTTGGCCCCCTCAATCCACTCCGCCACGGACGGCGGGAAATCATCGTCCCTGATAGCGCCGATGTTACGGAAGTTTTCAATCAGCGTTTCCCAATTATTATCCGCATTGAAAGGCGTAATTTCCGCCGGGCAGGCGCAGGCCGCCACGCCGGTAATCCTCTCGTCCTTTGAGGCCACGCAAACGGACGTGGCCGCCCCGGCGCTGAAGCCGACCAGGCAAAGATGGGATTTATCGATATTCTCCTGTTCCCATAGATAATCGATGGCAGTTTGCAGGTCGCGTGTCCAGCCCGCCAAGTCCATGTTGCCGCCGCTGTCCCCCGTCCCTCTGAAATTGAAGAAAAAAGCGGCCAGGCCTTCCCGGCACATACCCTCCGCCAGGGCCGGATAGCCGCCGTCGCCGGGTTCCGGGGGATTGCCCGACGGTGCGCCGTGGCAGAGACAGACTGTCCGGTAAGGGGGCTCTTCATCCGGCAGGAAAAGCTGCCCGACGATGGAGATGTTATCGACCCGCAGGACAACGTAATCTTTGTACACGCGCAAGTTCCTCTTGAGATTAAGGAAAAAAGGCGCGAATATCTGTCTAGATATATCTCCCGATGGACTTGGCAATCGCCCGCAGTTCGTCCATGAGCCGGGTAAAATCAGAAATGGACAGCGATTGCAGCCCGTCGACCAGGGCTTCCTTGGGGTTGGGATGTACCTCGATGAGCAGCCCGTCGGCGCCTGCCGCCACGGCCGCCTTGGCCACGGCCGGCACGAGCGAATAATGTCCGGCGGCGTGGCTGGGGTCGACGATGACGGGCAGATGGCTGAACCTCTTGATGACCGGGACTGCTGAAATATCCAGCGAAAAGCGGATGCTGTCCTCGAACGTCCGGATACCCCGCTCGCAGAGGATGACCTGATTTTTCCCCTCGGCCAGCAGGTAGTCGGCGGCGGTCAGCCATTCGGTGATGGTGCAGGAAAAGCCGCGCTTCAGGACCACGGGGCGCTGGCTTTTACCGGCGTTGGTCAGCAGGGAGAAGTTCTGCATGTTGCGCGAACCGATCTGGAGCATGTCAGCGTGGGAAGCCACCATCTCGACGTCATAAGGGTCGACCACCTCGGTGACCACCGGCAGCTCGTACTTTTCTCTGGCCTTGTCCAGCAATTCCAGCCCCTTTTGCTGCAGGCCCTGGAAGCTGAAGGGCGAGGTGCGGGGTTTGAAGGCGCCGCCGCGCATGATGCTGGCCCCGGCTTTTTTCACCCCTTCTGCAGCCTGCATGAGCTGCTGCTCGCTTTCCACGGCGCACGGTCCGGCGATGACGATGATGCGTTCCCCCCCGATTTTTACCCCGCTGCAATCCACCACCGTGCTTTTAGGCCGGAACTCCCGTGAAGCGAGCTTGTATGGCTTCATGATGCGGGTGACGCTTTCCACGCCGGGGAGAACGGCGAAAATATCCGTGGGTATCTGGCCGGTATTGCTCCCCAGCAGGGCCACCACCGTTTTATCCGTCCCTAGATTCAGCTGGACGCCCAGGTTCAGCGACTTGGCTTTCTGCACCACGGTGCCCACTTCGTCCTTAGTGGCGCCTTTCCTCATCTCAACAATCATGGTTGTTACCCCGGCTCCTTTACGGATGATACGGCTTTTATTAATGATAATACTAGAGCGGTAATGGGAGCGTCAAGCCAGAAATATAGCACGGTCCGGTATCATTAGGAAATGAAATAAGCGATTGTGCAGGTTGTCGTTAACCCCCGTTGCCTCTGGTAATGCTGTTACGGGGCTTTTAGCTACGGCGTTTTGGACATGATGTATCCGATACCCGGGCGGGTCATGATATAGGAAGGTTTCTTGGCATCGTCCCCCAGTTTTTTCCTTAGCCGGGCGATGTTCACCTGGAGGAGGTGTGGCGCGCCGATGTATTCCTCGCCCCAGACCTTGTGTAACAGCTGGTCGGGCGTAATCACGCGGCCGGCATTGAGAGAGATATAAGATAAAAGCTTGTACTCGGTGGATGTCAGTTTCAGCTCGGTGTTGTTGATCATCACCTGGTGGGAGCTGAAATCTATGACCAGGTCTTTATTGCGGAAGATAGCCTCCGCAGGCTTTTCCTGGCTGCCCACGCGGCGCAATACTGCCCGTACCCGGGCCGCCAGTTCGCTGGCGGAAAAGGGTTTGGTAACATAATCATCGGCGCCGACGTTCAGACCGGCCACCTTTTCTTTATCATCCCCCTTGGCGGTGACCATGATGACGGGTACTTGAGAAAACTCTCGTAACCTCTGGCATACCGTATAGCCGTCTATATCCGGCATCATGATATCGAGTAAAACAAGGTCGGGGTTCTCTTTTTCAAACGTTTTCAGGGCCATTTCGCCGTTATTGGCGATGGTTGCCTGAAAACCCTCCAGCTCCAGCATGCGTTTCATCATCCGTAAAATACGGACATCATCATCAACCACCAGTACCAGAGGTCTTTTGGTAGACATATGTTGTCACCTCGCTTTCCGGTCGGGAAGTTCAGGCAGCTCTTCTGGTGGATCTTTTTCTTTCCATTATCTTGTCGGTCAGGGGCAAGGTGAGTTTGAAAGTGCTTCCTTTACCCGGCGTACTCTCCGCCCAGATACGACCGCCATGACTTTCCACCAGTTTCTGGCAGATGTAAAGTCCCAGTCCAATTCCGTCCGCGCCTGAATAGAGTCTTTGCTCGATGCGGTACATGCGCTCGAAGACGTTGGTCAGTTCCTCCGGAGGAATACCGGGGCCCTGATCGGTAACGCTGATGAGCAACTCGTTGCCTGATTTCTCGGCTGATATGGCTATTTCCGACCCCGGCGGTGAGTACTTGACGGCATTATCGATGAGATTATCGAGCACCTGCCGGATGCGCTTGGCATCGATGTTCACCTTGGGCAGCCGCCTGGAAAACGCCGGCACGATACGGTATTGGTCGGCCCTGAAGCTCGCTTCCGCCGCCACCCCCTTAATCAGTTGCGTGATGCTGTTTAAGGTCTTTTCCAGTTTGAGCAGTCCGGCTTCCATGCGGGAAGTGTCCAGCAGGTTGTCAACGAGTTTGGCCAGTCTGTCGGTTGACGTGTCGATGGATTTCAGGTAGTCCTTGGTCTCGTCCGGGTTGAGCCTTGCATAATAGTCCAGGATGAGGGTGGAATAGCCTTTAATCGTCGCCAGGGGAGTACGCAGTTCGTGGGAGACCGTGGCCAGCAGGTCGCTCTTCATTTTGCTAAGCTCTTCGTACTCGATGATTTTTCTTTCCAGGTACTTACGCTCGGTGATGTCCATCAGGTTGCCCAGGATAGCCTCCCGGCCCAGGTAGTGAATCGGAGAAACGGTTTGCATCACCCATTTAATTTGCCCGTTCTTGTTGAGGATGCGGTATTCACTGGGGTAGGGGCTTTGTTCCTGCAGCGTAAATACCGTGCTGGATTTGACAACATCGCTGTCCTCGAGCGAAACCAGGCTAAGCAGCTCGCGGCCTGTAAGCTCTTGCTGGGAGTAGCCCGTTATCTTCTGTAACTGGGAGTTGGTATACTGCAACTTATCGTCTTGAAGGATGTAGATACCGAGGGGGGAGCTATCGGAAATGGTCCGGAGCAGTTCCTGGGATTGTCTTTGGTCCGTGATGTCCTCGCCGGAACTGAAGTGCCCGATGATGTTACCGTCATCGTCGCGCAGTATTCTATTGTGCCAGGCTATCGTTCTTTCCTCGCCGTTTTTGGTCAGGACGGGGATTTCGCGCGATTCGGTTCCTTTTTCCACCCCGGCGAGGAGCTTGAGAGAGATCTGCTTAACCTTATGTTTGAATCTCTCGGGGATAAAATTATCAAACCAGTTCCGGCCGATGACTTCTTTTTCTTTGTAGCCGAGGACCTGGCACCCCTTGCGGTTGATTGACGTGACGCAACCCCGGGTATCGATAGCCAGAAAAATAACGCCGGCGAGGTCAAGATAACGCTGGGTTCTGTCCCTCTCCTCTTCTATCCTCTGCTCGGCATCCCGGTGCTCGGTGGTGACCCCCAGGCGCTCGGCGACGGCATCGAGTAATAGCCTCTCTTCTTTGGAGAAAAGCCCGTTGTTTTGTTCTGGCACAGTCCCGGTGTAACCGATTTCTACTGCCCCGGCTTTGGTACCCTGCACCATGATGTCCGCTGATATTTTACGCTCGGTATCCTCGTAATTATCCGATTTAAATTCTTCTCCGTGATAGGTTATCCGGGCAAAGGCGCTATCAGCGTGCTGGAAGGCCCGGGGAAGCGCTTTTGCTATTTCCAGGAACCTCTGTGAAAGGGTCAGGCGGGCTGTCCCCGTAATGCTGGCGATGTCATAAAGACATCTCAACTCCCTGACGCGCTTGTCCAGAATGTGCTCGATATTGTCAGGTTCCCGTTGCTCGATGGCGTCCCATCTACCAGAGCGCCGGACAATGGTTATCTGGTGGCTGTTGGCCACGTCCATGATTTCGGGCGCTTCCAGGTGGGCCAGCGAATAGGTGCAGATGGTGAGTTTCCGGCTGATGTTATCCGTATCTCTCCTCTCGAACTTGATGAACCTCGACCAGTCTTTAGCTTCGAGCCAGGCGATATTGAAGGCCCCCCTCACCCCCTCGAAGCCCTTGCCAAGGGCGTAATTCATTTTATCCTGCCAGTCAGCGGCGACGCGGCGCAGGTCGAGACGGCCATCCCGGATATACCATTCCGTGTGCGGTATTATCTCCAGCTGTCCGTTTTCCAGGTATTTGTTGAGGTTCGGGATAGATTTTCTCAAAGCCTCTGCCGCGGCCCTTTGAGGCAATGGCTCCGCAGTAATCCACAGGCAGAACTCATGGTCTGTCAAACCGGTTTTAAAGTATGGCACCAGGAGCTCGATCAGTTCTGCCGCGCTACGGTAAAGCAAGCAGAGATGTGAACCCCAGGCAACATTGCCGACGACGTCGATGCCGGTTCTGACTGCTCTTTCTTCCGTTCTCATCGCCCACTTTCGTCTGTGAAAAATCAGGCCCATCTTTAATACTAGGCAATCGGGATAATTTCGTCAAGTGACTAAAAAGAGTAATAAATATGCTTTTTGTCCAATACGGGATATTTTTTCTTCTCCTTTTTACCTGTCGATTATTATTTCAAACACAATCACCTGGCTGCCGGGGTACGCACTTTGCTCCTCACCGGTATCAACTGTCTTTGACGCGGCTTCATCCAGCTGGGAAATGCGTACCTCCCGGAACGGTAACGCCTCCAGGACCAGGGCGTAATTAACCGCAGTGAATACGCTGTCTGTTTCGCCCCGCACGATAATCCGGCTCGGTCCGATTTCCAGCGATGTAAAATACGTCCCGGCAGGCTGGGCATTGGTGACGGACTGCAGATTACGGGTATAGCTGCCCCGGTCACCAATGATGCTCTGGTTTGTTGTTTCCAGGGACCGGGCAGTATCGAGTTTTTCCTGGATGGTTTTTTCCATGCTGGCTGTTTCTTCGGCTATAAGATTGGCCAGGCTAAGCTCCCGGCTGACACGGCGCAGGTCTTCTTCGAGCCTGGTGTTTTCGGCGCCGAGCTTATTGATGGTCTGATAAAGAGGGAAGAGCAGGATAATGGCCACCGCCAGGAAAACCCCCAGCCATATCCGTGAAGAGGGCAGGGCGCGTGCCCGGATTTTACGGTATTTACCGGAAAAAATGTTGATGTTGATGTCGAAAAAGCCTTCCCGCGTCCGGCTGGCTGTCTTCCGTGATTTATCATTGAGGGCCAGTCCGGCGCTGACCGCGTACGAGGCTACCGGCAGGCCGGAGGGAAATTCCAGCGGCGGAGACAGGGGCTCCACGGGGTATTCCACCTCCGTCTGGAGAAGTCCGCTGGCCGGGGCCTCGGACGCCAGGTCGCCGGTGAGCAGGAGGGGAGTGGTGGGGGTCAGGCGGCTCTCCTGATGGCTGCTCTGGTGGAAGGCGGCCGTTTTGGTTAATTCATCCGTCAGGCGCCGGATGTTGTCTTCCAGCGTTGCCCCCTCCCCTCTGGGCCCGATGGTGTGTATCACGACGGGGATTCCGTCAGCGATGAAGACGATATCGAAGTTGTCTGGTTCCAGACTGACGACGATGACATCGCGGCGGTTGGCCGCCCTGGCCAGCGCCAGCGGATGTAGCTCTAGAACGTACGGCTCGATGCCGGCGACATTCAGCGTCTGCGCGGCGGCATCAACCAGATTGCGCGGCACGCCGAGGACGAAGAACGATTGTTCGTCACCCTTGCCGGGGACCGGCTGCCAGGCAAGGTACAGCTCCTCCAGAGGAAGTGACATTTCTTTCTTGGCGGCACGCATGATAGCCTCTTCCAGCGAGGCTGGTTTCAGGCGGGGCAGGGCCAGGAACCGGTAGGTAAAGGAGAGGCCGGCCAGGCTGACGGCGACCCTTTCCCGGCGCACTCTGGTAGATTTAAAAAGCTCATCGATGGCGGCGGCGACGGCCGGAGGCTGGAGAATCAGCCCGTCGCGTACCAGTCCGGCTTTCAGGGCCAGGCTGCCCCATTTCTTTACCTGCCTCCCCTGCAAGGCCAGGATTTTAATATTGCTGTTGCTAATAACCAGGGCGGTACGCATTTTATTCTATAACCTCTGGAGGCGATTCGGTCACCTGCGGCCGGGCATAGACCGCGATGTCCAGGCTGGCATCAACCGGTATTCCGGCCCCGGTTTCACCTTCACCCGCGGGCGTACCCGTGATACGGTCGACCTTGAGGTCCACGATGACCATGGTTTCCGTCTCCCCGTTTTCCAGCCGGTTGATGAAGTCGGTCAGCTCGGCGAACGTGCCGCTGGCGGCGATATTCAACCGGAAAACCGGGTAATCCACCTCGTTGAAATTTTCTATCGACCAGGGCTGCGTTATCAGCGGCACTGCCTTGATGCCGGTTTCGTCCGCCAGTTTGAGAACTGCATTGACGATGCGGGTACTGTCCAGCGGCGCGGGAAAGGCGTTTTTCGCCCGTTCTAAGGTAATGTTGGCGGCGGCCAGGCGCTGTTCCAGGTCGGTGGGGGCCGGGGGTATCTGGGCGAGCTGCTGCGCCGCCCCGGCCATTTGCGAGTCCAGCGCTGCCTGCTGGCGGCGCTTATCCCTGTAGTCGGTCCCGAGAAAATAATAGACCGCCAGCAGGCCAACCACCAGGACGATTACCAGCACCTTGGTCAACTTCACATGAATCTCGCTTTACCCGGTCTTGTTTTTTAATGCTTGGTAGATAATCGCCAGGATAACGATGTTAATCAGGGCGATACAGGCCAGGAAAATATTGGTCACTACCGGTGAATCGAAATACATTTAAAATACCTCCTTTATTTATTCTATTCGCCAGGCAACGATAGTAGCGGTGATGTTGTCCGTATTCACAAAAGCCCGGATATTGCTGCTCCCGACGGTGGAAAGAATTTCCCAGGACGCCGCGGCCGCCGGGCTGGTGTTGATACCGATGGTCTTGAGATAACCGTGCAGCGAAGGCCCGCTATAAGCGATGGCGAGAATCCCTTCGGCAATGCCGATGATGTCCGGGTAATAGCCGTTACCAGTGTCGAACTCCAGTGTATCGATGGCGCTATCAGCGATTTGCCCGCCGGCGGCGATGGATATCGTGCACAGGAAGCCGTCATTATTGGGCCCACGGTAGGCGATGGCATAAACATCCCCGGTGACGTGAATGATTCTCGGCTCCTGTCCGTTAACATCGTCGAACTCCAGCCTATCAATAACGCTGTTGCTAATCTCGCCGTCGGGGGCTATCTCTACAGTAGCTATAAAGCCGTCGTTGTTGGAGCCCCGGTAGGCGATGGCATAAGTGTTTCCGGAAATATAGATAATATCCGGGTAGTAGCCGTTACTTGTTTCATATTCCAGGGTATCGATGACGCTGTTGCTTATCTGCCCGTTCGGGGCTATCGTCACCGTTTTAATAAAGCCGTCGTTGCCGCTGCCCGTATAGGCAATCGCGTACACGTCGCCGGAGACGTGTACGATGTCCGGGTAATAGCCGTTACTGACATCGTATTCCAGGGTGTCGATGGCGCTGTTGAAGATGTAGCCGTTCGGGAATATTGCTACCGTCCTGATAAAGCCGTCGTTACCGCTACCGCGGTATACAACCGCAAAGATGAAGCCGGATATTTGTATGATTACTGGCTCCCTTCCGTTGCCGGTATCGAACTCCAATGTGTCGATAATGCCTCCGGTTATGTTGCCATCGGACGCTATGTTTACAGTCTTAATAAACCCGTCGTTGCCCGGGCCCTGGTAGGCGACGGCATAAATACTGCCAGAAACATTGATTATATCAGGGTAGAGGCAGCTGCCGGTATCGAACTCCAGGGAATCGATGACGCTGTCGGCAATATTCCCTTCAGGGGCGATTTCAACCGTGCGGATAAAGCCGTCGCCGCCGGCCCCCTGATAAGCGATGGCGTAAATATTGCCGGAGATGTGGATGATATCCGGGTAATCGCCGCTGGTGCCATCGAAGTCCAGGGTGTCAATCACCGTATCCTCGATTTCCCCCGGCCCGCCGCCCTGCGACGTGGCATTGGCCGTTACGGTGACGGTGACGTTCCAGCCGTTGAGCGGTTCATCGAGCTGGTAGGTCACTTCGTCCCCGGGCTGGGAAAACTGCTCGGCCAGGGCGCCCCGGGTGAGGCTCCAGATAGCGTGCTCTATCCCGGCATCGCAGGCGCTCTGCTGGTCGATGACCTCGCCGTAGACCCGGGAGCCGGTCAGGCTGCTGCCGGCGTGATTGAGAAAGGGCACGATAACCAGCGAGCCGATGGCCAGCGCTAGAATGGCCAGGGGGAGGGCCTGTCCCTTTTCGCCGTGCATCAGCCTGCCTCCGACGGCCGGAGATAGACCCGGTAAGTCCCGTTTTCACTCGCGTCATCCCGGCACTCCGGGGAAGATGTCAGCGACATGGTGATGACCCGGCTGCTGATGGAGAAGTCGAGGCTGGTGATGTTCCGCGCCAGTATCATGCTGTCGCCGCCGGCGGAGCGCCGGAGTTCGGTGCCGGCCAGGGAGTAGGTCACCGATGAGTTGTCCGAGAGGGTCAGCGCCAGACCGCTGCCGCCGCTGGCGGCGGTGGCCTGCTGGCCGTCGCGGTTGAGCCAGTAGGCGGCGTTTTCCAGTTCGTGCGCGGCGATGAGCCGGCTGTTGCCGTAGCTGGTGACGGTCATGAGCTGGTAGATAGCGGTACCGAGGAAAGCGATGATGATGCCGGTGACCGCCACCACCACGATAAGCTCGACCATCGTCATGCCTTGCTGCCCGTTCATCGGTTCACCTTGTAGTCTGCTACCGTGATGACGTCCCGGCCCTCGCGGGAGACGGTCACGGTAATCTTCTGGATATCGGTGTCGGTACCGGGCACGGCGCTGACCGCCACGGCGATGCTGTAGCCGGCCGGCGCGGCCACCGTCGGATAAGTCAGGGCGCCGGTGTTATAGGCATAGCTTTTCGTATATTCCAGTTGGGATTGCGCCAGGCCCTGGCTGACGGCTATCTCGTCCTGCTCCCTGACGGAGATAGACCCCGCGGCCAGACCTGCGGCAAAGGCGACCACCGAGGTGCCCAGGATGGCCACGGCCACCAGCGTCTCCACCAGCCCCAGTCCCCTCTGGTCTCGAAGTTTTTTGCTTATCAATTTCAGTCATCCTTTTCCTGTCAGCGCGCCGGTCTGCCTCCGCCGTTTAGCGCATCGACCTCAATATCGAGTACAAGGGTGTAATTACGGAGAGCGCGATGAAAATTACCACCAGCCCCACCAGGACCGTCAGGGCGGGCTCAATCATCGTAATCATGATGTCGATGTTCCGGTCGACCTTCTTTTCGTAAAAGTCCGCCAGCGTGGTGAGGGTGGTGTCCATGGCCCCGGTCTTCTCGCCGACGGCCGTCATCTCCACCAGGAGGGGCGGGAAGAGCCCGGCTTCGGCCATCGGCCCGGAAAGGCCTTCTCCCTGCACCAGCCTGTCCCTGACCCGGTACAGGGCCTCGCGGATGGTGCGGTTGCGGTTGGCCTGGATGATGATTTCCATAATCTGGGGAAGGCGGAGCCCGGCCTTGAGCAGCATCGAGGCCGTCTGGCAGAACTGCTGCATACTGCGCTCCAAGATGATGTGCCCCGTGACCGGCATTTTTAACAGGTAGTGGTCTCTGGCTATTTTTACCGAAGGCAGCCGGAACAGGAAGAAAATCAATACTATAATCAGGACTATCCCAGCCAGCACATAGAGCTGGTTGTTGAAAAAGAAGCCGGTGATGCCTATCAGCCACCGCGTCATCCAGGGCAGTTCGGCGCCGAGCGATTTAAAGAGGTCTATCAGCGACGGCAGGGCGACGGTGATGAGCAGGACGGACACTCCGGCGGCCATGAGCAGGACGAAGATAGGGTAGGCCATGGCGCGTTTGATTTTCTGGTTGGCGGTGGCCTGTTTTTCCGTATAGCTGGCGGCATGCCGCAGGCCGATTTCCAGTCGGCCTGTCTGCTCACTGGCCTTGATTACCTGGCAGTAGGTATCCGGGAAGACACGCGGATAGCGGGCCAGCGCCTGCGATAACGAGCCGCCCGCCTGGATTTCTTCCGCTAGTCCACCGATGATTTTTTTCAAGGATTGCCGCGAGGTCTGTCCGGCCAGCAGCTCCAGCGACATTAACAAGGTAATTCCCGACTCCACCAGTGTGGCCAGCTGGTTGGCGAAATCGATTACTTCCCGGGTCTTGACGCCGAAGAGGGAAGGCAGCAGCCTTTCCAGGCTGAAGCCCGGCGTCAGCTCGGTCAGGCTCAAGATATGCTCGTATCCGGCGCGGTACAGGGCGCCTTCGGCCAGGCTCTCCGAGGCCACATCGAGCGTGCCCTGAACTATTTTTTTTTCCGGCGTGTAAGCGGTGTATTTGTAGGTCATAATTGCCTCTTTATTGCTTTCCTCTCCCATCAAGGGAGAGGAAACTGGTTATATCACTCATTCAAGTAATGGAAAATACGCTGCGTATCACCTCGCTGATTGAGGTTATGCCCTCCCTTGCCTTCCGCAGGCCGTCCTGTTTCATCGTCGTCATGCCCTCGGCGATGGCCTGCGCCTTGATTTCGCCGGCGCCGGCCCGGTCGCGTAGCATCTTACGGATAGACTCGCTCATGACCAGGAACTCGAAGATACCGGTGCGGCCACGGTAGCCAGTGCCGGCGCAGAGGTTGCAGCCGGTGCCGTGGTAGAAGGTCGGGGCCGGCTGTCCCGCCTCGCCGTTGATGGCCTGCATCTCTTCTGCTGACGGCTGGTACGTAGCGCGGCAATGGGTGCAGAGGCGCCGTACCATGCGCTGGGCGACGATGCCGATGAGCGTGGCGGAGATAGAGGCCGGTTCGGCCTCCAGGTCCATCAGCCTGAAGAGTACGCCGACGGCGTCATTGGCGTGAACCGAGGAGAGCACCAGGTGGCCGGTCAGGGCGGCCTGCAGGCCGGTGGTCACCGTTTCTTTGTCCCTTATCTCCCCGACGAGTATCACGTTCGGGTCGTGGCGCATGATGGACCGCAGGCCGCTGGCAAAGGTAATCCCGGCCTTGGTATTTACCTGGGTCTGGCTGATATCCATGAAACTGTATTCGATGGGGTCCTCGATGGTCATGATGTTCAGCTCGTTACGGTCCAGCTCATTAATAGAAGCGTAGAGTGTGGTCGTCTTGCCGGAGCCGGTGGGACCGCTGACCAGTATCATGCCAAACGGGCTCTTTAACAGCACCTGATATTTTTTTAAGACATCCGGCTGAAAGCCGAGCTCCGCCAGTGTGAACAGGGCCAGGGCGCGGTCCAGGATTCTCAAAGTGGCCCTTTCCCCGTAGGGGGTTTCCATGGTAGCCGTCCGGACATCGACCTCTTTGCCCCCCAGCCTGATGGAGAATTGCCCGTCCTGCGGGCGCCGCTGTTCCGAGATATCCATTTCCGAGAGGATTTTTACGCGTGATACCAGCGGGGCGTGGACGCTTAGGGGGAAGGAGAACATGTCATGCAGGATGCCGTCAATCCGGTAACGGATACGGAGCCTGTCCTCCTGCGGCTCGATGTGGATATCCGAGGCCCGGTCCTTGACGGCCTGGGCCACCAGCAGGTCGAGGGTCTCCGCCACGGGCGTTCGGGCGGCCAGCTGCGCCGTATCCTCTGCTTTGATGTCCGGGGAGGGGGCGAACTGGCTGACCTGTTTTTCGATGGCGCTGCCGGAGCGGTAATTAAGATCGATGGCCTGCTCGATATCGGAGCGGACGCCCAGGGCAACCTCGACGCGCATCTTGGACTGCGCCTTGACATCTGCAATCGTGCGTACGTCCTCCGGGTCGGCCATGACGACCATCAACGAATCGTTGACGATATCCAGCGGGATAAGAGCGTGTTTCCGGGCCATTTCTTCCGGGATAAGCCGCGTGGCCCGCGCCTGCACCACGTGCCGCTTCAGGTCGATGAGCGGCAGGTTCAAATGGATGCTAAGGACGATAGCCAGCTGCTCCGGCGTGACCAGTCCCTGCTTCAGCAGGATATCACCCAGCCGGCCGCCTTGCTGCTGCTGGATGGCCAGGGCGCTTTCCATCTGCTCCGGCGTGACGAGTCTTTCTTCGACCAGCCGGTCACCCAGGCTCTTCCGGGTAGCTCTTTCCGCAGCCGGGGGCGGGTTGCTCTCTCTATCCACTCACTTTCTCCTGTGGCGAGGCGGCGCCTTTTTTTCGCGCCAACAGTATGCCTGCCCGGCTGACTATTTCCGCCGGGGCGGCGGGTTTGGGCAGGTAATCATCGGCGCCCACTTTCAGGCCGGTTTTTTTATCGATTTCCTGGGCCTTGGCCGAGAACATCAGAATAGGCATTTGCGCCGTAACCGGTTCCGCCCGGAGACGGTGGCATATCTCGAAGCCGTCCAGGCCCGGCAGCATGACGTCAAGGATAATAAGGTCGGGCGCCTCTTTTTTCGCTTTCCTTATCCCCTCCAGGCCGTTGAAAGCTGTGATAACTTCGTAGCCTTCGTGACGGAGAGAGTAATCGACCAGCCTTGACGTCGCCGGGTCATCTTCAATAATGAGGATTTTTTTGGCCATTTCTTTTTCCTCCTTTGCCGTTAAGGGGCAGGGTGAAGCTGAAGGTGCTGCCCTCACCGAGTTTGCTCTCCGCCCAGATGTGACCGCCGTGGGCTTCGATTATTTGTTTGGAGATATAGAGTCCCAGGCCGGTCCCGCCCCTGACCATCTCGCCCTCGGCACGGTAAAACCTCTCGAAAAGGTGCGGCTTGGCTTCTTCAGGTATGCCGATACCGTGGTCCGAAACCTGGAATAGCAGCTGCCCTTTTTGCGCTTGCACTTTAACGGTGACGCTGCCGCCGGGGTCGCTGAACTTGATGGCATTGTTGAGAAGGTTAATGACCACCTGCCGCAACCTTTCGCCGTCCACTTCTATATCCGGCAGCTGCTCGGGTATCTCTTCATTGAGGATGATGTCCTTATCGCGGGCCAGGCCGCGGAAGCTTTTCACGGGGTCGATAATGGAATCCCTGGCCGGTGTGAGCTTGCGGTTTATCTGGAACCGTCCGGATTCCAGGCGTGACATATCCAGCAGGCTGTTAATCAGGTTATCGAGGTGCAGTGCCTCCCGGTCGATAATCTCCAGGAACTCCTGCTGGGTGGCGGGGTCGGGCACCTGACCGTGTAAAATCAGCTTGGTGAAGCCGCCTATTGATTGTAACGGCGTACGCAGTTCGTGGGACACGTTGGAAAGGAACTCGGATTTCATCCGGTCGAGTTGCCGCAGCTTTTCCTCGGCTTCTTTGCGCTCCGTAATGTCCCTGATAATGGACGTAATGATATAGCTGCCCTCGGTTTTCCTGGTGGACATGGAGAGCTCGACCGGCACCTCCGTGTCGTCTTTCTTTACGGCTACCATTTCCAGTATTTTATTAGCTAGACTATTAGACCCGGTCTTTCTTATATGCGCAAATCCCCGGGTAATGCCTGCTGTGTATTTTAAGGGGATTATCTTTAAGATACTCTGCCCCAGCATTTCTTTTTCTTGATAACCGAATATTCTCTCGGCGCCCTGGTTCCATATCAGCACCCTCATCTGCGGGTCGGTGGCCACGATACCGTCGATGGAGGTATTGATGAGCTCGCGGTATTTTTCCTCGCTCCGTTTCAGGGCTTCCTCCGCCAGTTTCCGCTGGGTTATCGCCGTGGCCAGGACCACCCAGCCGTAGCGCTTTTTATCGTCTTCAATGGCCTGAAAGTTTACGTCCACCCACACCTCGCCGTGCTTGGTGCGGTGCAGCTGTTCCTCCTGAAAATAGCCATCAGCTTCAAGCTTTTTGTACCGTTTAACGTTTTCACCCGGGTAAGTTTCGACAAGGTCGATGACGTCGCGCAGGCACCGGCCTATCGCCTGGGACGCCTCGATGCCGTAAATCTGGGAGCTTATCTCGTTCCAGTGGGTGATGTTGAAATTCACGTCCGTGGCGATGACGCTTTCATGGATGGACTTGAAAGCGGCGGCGGCGAAGCGCAACGCCTCCTCGGTTTTCTTACGTTCGGTGATATCGGTGGTCACGGAGAGTATACGTGGTTCGTTATTGATGTTGATTATTTCCGCTGAAAAGAGCCACGTGCGTATCTCGCCGGATTTCATGCGAAAAGAATACTCTTCATTCCGGATGGCGCCCTTTTCTTGAAGCGCCTTTACCATGCGGGCGCGTTCTTCGGGGTTGGCCCAGGTACCCAGTTCGGTAGCATTTTTGTTGATTATTTCTTCATGGGTGTAGCCGGTAAGGCAGAGAAAGGTGTCATTGGCGTCCAAGATGGTTCCATCGTCGAGGGTGGATATGACGATTGATTCTGGACTGGAACGGAAAGCCCGGGAAAATTTTTCCTCTGACTCACGCAGCGCCTCTTCGGCCCGCTTTCGTTCGGTGATGTTGCGCAGCGAGGCCAGATAGGCCGGGTTCCCCTCCCAGGTGATGTCCACCACCCTCATGTCAGCGATGGTCCGCACTTTATTGGGGCGTTCGATTTCAATTTCCGTCGTTTTGCCGCCGTCCAGCGGGAAATCAAAGGGCTGGTTGATGAGTTCTTTTTGCGAGCGTCCCAGCAGCGTCTCCACCGCGGGGTTGGTGAACAGTATCCGCCTGTCTTCACCGATGACGATGATGGCATCGGCGTTTTTCTCCAGTATTTTCAGCAGGTTGGTCTGGATGTTATATATTTCCTGGGTGTGTTGCTCCAGCTCCCTTTGCAGGCGGGCCCGCTCGATGGCGTAGAACAGGGCGCGTTCGATATAGGTGCTTTCCAGATGGCCCTTGACCAGGTAGTCCTGGGCGCCGGACTGGACGGCCTTGATGGCGATAGCTTCGTCATCGAAGCCACTAAGCACCACCAGCGGGATATCCGGTACTTCACAGAGAATCTTGGTGACGGTATCCAGGCCGTGGCTGTCTGGCAGTCCGAGGTCTGCGATAATCAGGTCAAAAGTGGCGCTTCCGACTTGTGATAGGCCGTCACCAAGGGTCCTGGCCGCGGTCACTTCAAATTTGGCCGTGGCGGACTTTATCAGCCGCCTTTTTATCAGTTCGGCGTCATCAGGGTTGTCTTCTATCAGCAGGATTTTTACGGTTTTTTGTTCCATTTCCGGCACCCGGTTTTCATTATCATCAGGTCATTATCTGGTGAAGCTATCATTCATTGTTGGTCCGGGCTCTCGTTAATTAATAACCAGTAAAGCCCTATCTGGCGGACGGCTTCCAGGAACTTGTTAAAATCCACCGGCTTGCGTACGTAGCTGTTAGCCCCGTGTTGATAGCTGTTTAACAGGTCTTGGTCTTCTTTAGAGGAGGTGAGGATAACCACCGGGGTAAGGCGCGTGCGCTCATCCGCCCGCAGGTGCTCCAGCACGTGAAAGCCGTCCATCCTGGGCATTTTCAGATCGAGGAGGATGAGCCGGGGTGTTTCCGAGGTGTTCCTGTCCTTGTAAGCGCCCCGCCCGAAGAGGTAGTCCAGGGCTTCCACGCCATCGTGGGCCACCACCACGTCATTGGCGATATTATTTTTACGGAAGGCGCGCATGGTCAGCTCTACGTCATCGGGATTGTCTTCCACCAGAAGTATCGTTTCATCTCGTATCATCAGTAATATCCTCCTTTAGTCCAGGGTGAAGTAAAAAGCAGCTCCTTTGCCTACCTCCCCCTCGGCCCGGACGGTGCCGCCGTGGCGGTTGATGATACGCCGCACCGTGGCCAGGCCGATGCCGGTGCCGGGGAATTCGGTAACATCGTGAAGGCGCTGAAAGGCGCCGAAAAGCTTATCCACGTAAGACATATCAAAACCGGCGCCGTTGTCCCTCACGAAGAATGTTTTTTGCGTACCGTTACGGATGGCGCCAAACTCTATCTTTGCCTTGGCCACCTTGCCGGTGAACTTCCAGGCATTGCCGATGAGGTTTTCCAGCAATGCCCGCAACAGCTGCGGGTCTCCTTGGGCGGTCAGCCCCCGGCTGGTGTTAAACTCAACCTTCCTTTCCGGTTGGGTTTCCTGTAGCCGGTTAGCAATTTCATCCGCCAGCGCGCTTAGGTCAACGTTTTCCAGGTGCATTTCACTCCGGGAAAGGCGAGATAGCTTCAGGAGGCCATCGATGAGCTCGCCCATCTTCTGGCTGGCGCCGCGCAGGCGTCCGAGGTAGTCCCGGCCGTTATCATCGAGCTTATCGGTGTAGTCTTCCAGGAGGGCCTGACTGAAACCGTCGATGCTCCGGAGCGGCGACCGCAGGTCGTGGGATACGGAGTAGCTGAAAGCCTCTAGCTCTTTATTGGCGGCCTCCAGCCGGATGCTGGACTGTTCCAGGTCGGCCAAAGTATGCTGAAGTTTCTCTTCCGCCTGCTTGCGCTCGGTGATATCGGTTATCGCCACAATGCGGCAGGGTTCGCCGGCGATGTTGATGACCTCGGCCGAGCCCAGCCCGATGCGTATCTCGCCCGACTTACTGCGGGAGCTAAATTCCTGGTTATAGGCCCGCCCGTCTTTCTCGATGGCATCCATCCACCGTTTCAACTCTTCCGGTTTTACCCAGAGCTTGAGGTCAGAGGCGCTCCGGCCGATGACCTCCTCGTGGGAATATCCGGTGAAACGCGTAAAGCTCTCGTTAATCTCCAGGAGGCGGTTATCTTTCAGCGAGGTGATGCAGATGGCGTTGGCGCCGGCGCTGAAGGCCTTGGAGAACTTCTCTTCGGACTCCTGCAGGGCTTCTTCCGAGCGTTTACGCTCGGTGATATCGGTGTCTACACCTCTATATCCGAGCAAGTTTCCCTTTTCATCGATTATGGGAGTTCCACTGGTTGAGAGCCAGACCGTTTCTCCGTTTTTGCGTACATTCTGGTTTACAAATTCGCGGAAAGGCTGTTTGTGGACAAATACTTCAAACGCTGCCCTCTTCATTTCCTCCCGGTTTTCGGGAGAGAATAAATCATAAAAATGTTTTCCGAGCATTTCCTCGGATTTATATCCTAGGATCTTCTCTACAATGGGGCTCGAGTAAGTATATTTCCCATTGGCGTCAGTCTCCCAGATCCACTCCAGAGCATTCTCGGCAATATCACTAAATCTTCTCTCCCTCTCCTTCAATGCCTCCTCCGCTTGTTTACGCTCGGTGATATCCTGATAGAGCAACAGGGATTGTTTCTCTCCGTTCCAGAGCACTTCCTTGCGCAGAACATCAAGATAGCGGATTTTACCGTCTTTATGCACAATGCTCGTCTCATGGTGTTCCGGAATGGGCTCGCTCCGTGCCCTTTTCTGTAGCAAATTCAAATAGGCCTGATAACCTTCCGGTGTGAAGCGTTTTTCGATCGGTACGGTGTTGAATTCCTCAATATTACGATAGCCGTAAATCCCGAGAATGGCCTGGTTAAAATATAGACTCTTGCCGGCGGCATCGATGATGCGGATACCGAGGGGCGAATTGTCCAGGGAATGCCGGAAGTTCTCTTCACTTCTTTTCAGGGCTTCCTCGGCCTTTTTGCGCTCGGAGATATCGGTGATGACCACGATTCGGTGCGGCTTCCCACCGATGTTTATCACCTCGGCTGAACTCAGGCCGACGCGTATCTCGCCCGATTTCATTCGGGCATGAAACTCAAAGTTGGTGAATTTGCCGTCCTTTTCGACCGCATTCTGAAGCCGTTCCAGGTCCTCCGGGTTTGCCCAGATCTGAAGTTCTGCGACGGTTCGGCCGATGACCTCCTCGCGGGAATAGCCGGTGAAACGCGTATAACTATCATTGATTTCCACGAATTTATTATCCGGCAGCGAGAGAATACAGATAGCATTAGCGCTGGAACTGAAGGCTTTAGAGAATTTCTCCTCCGATTCCCGCAATGCCTCCTCGGCCCGTTTGCGCTCGGCGATATCCAGGGCCGTTATCACATACCCGTATCGTTTGGCGTCCTGCTCGATTGCCTGTATCGTCATGTCAACCCAAACTTCGCCGCGGGGGGTCCGGTAGTGCATTTCACCCCGGTTATATCCCTGGTCCATAAGCTTGCGGTGTAATTCCACGATCTCCTCGGGCCGCTTTGGAGCGAGCCTGATGATGTCAAAGAGGTTTTTGCCAATAGCCTCCGGGGCCGGCACGCCGAAGACCTGTTCGCTGATGTCGTTCCAGTAGGTGACGATGTTCTGGCTGTCCACGGCGATGATGCCTTCCTGCAGGGACTTGAAAGCGGAGTCAGAGAAACGCAGCCTTTCCTCTACCTGTTTGCGCCTTGATATATCCCGGAATACGCCCTGGATAATATTCCTGTCTCCAAGTTTGACCACGCTTGCCGAGACACTGGCCGCAATCCGGGTACCGTCGGCCCGCTGGATTATCGAGTCTTCTGATGTGACGATGCCTTTCTCCACGTGTGCCTGGAAGACCTTCTTAAACTGCTCGGCCATCTCCGGGGGATGAATAAGCGTCATATGCTGCCCGATAATCTGGTCCTTGGGCCGGCCGAGCATATCGCAGCCCGCCGGGTTGATATCAACCAGGATGCCGGTATCCGCGTTGGCCAGGATGACGGCATCTCTGGCGTGCTCGAAGAGGTTGCGGAACTTCTCTTCCGATTCCCGCAGGGACTGTTCGGCTTTCTTACGTTCGGTGATGTCCTGGACCACGACAATCATGTGCGGGGTACCGCCGATATTGGTTGGTTCGGCGGAGAAGAGGCAGGTACGGATATCGCCCGTTTTGGTGCGGAGGGCAAATTCCTCCTGGTCGAGGCGGCCGTTTTCTTTAAGCAGAGTTATAGACCTGACGCGGTCTTCCGGTTTGGCCCACATTCCGAGTTCGTCGGGGTTATGGCCGATAAGCTCGTCGCGGGAATAGCCACTTAGTTTCGCGTAGCTGTCGTTGACGGCCAGAAAGAGGTTGGTGATGGACGATAAGATGCAAATGGCATCGGAGGCGGTATTAAAAGCTGTAGAGAACTTCTCTTCAGACTCCCGCAGGGCCTCTTCCGTATGCTTGCGCTCGGAGATGTCCACGGACATCACCAGCAGGTAATCATCACCCTGGAGATTGATTTTGTCGGCGGATAACAATACGGTATTTATTTCCCCGGACTTGACTCGGAAATTGAATTCCTCGTTGAGGATATTGCCTTTCACTTTAAGGAGGTTGAACATACGTTGGCGGTCGCCCGGTTTGACCCAGATGTTAAGTTCATCCACCTTTCGGCCGATGATATCTTCACGCGTGTAACCCGAAAATGTAGTGTAGCTGTCATTAATCTCGATAATAGCATCGTCTTTCAACCTGGTGAGAGATAACGACATAGGGCTATCGTAGAAGATGCTGGAGAACTTTTCCTCCGATTCCCGTAGCGCTTCTTCGGTCTTCCTGCGCTCGGTGATATTGTTGATAATGGCGATGGTGCCTTCAATTTTACCGTCTCTTTTCACTGCTGTGGACTTTACTTCGATAAAAATTCTGTTACCGTTTTTATCTCTCGTTTCAAGTTCATCCCGGTGGGTAGTGACTTTACCGCTGATGGAATCCTTGAATACGCTGATTAGTCTCGGCAAGTCTTTTAAGGTGATAACACCCAGCTTGGTGAAATGTTTCCCTATCACCTCTTCACGTTTAAAACCGAAAAACTCCTCGACTTTTGAGTTTATTTCGGTAATCCTGCCGTATTTGTTCATACGGACAATGACGGCGTCTACGTCATCAAATACCGTTTTACACTCCTCTTCGCTCTCGCGTAGCGCCGCCTCGATACGATTAAGCTCGGTGGGGCGTTGACGAACCGCAACGGGCTGCTGTGCGAGTTTTTTATTGGTCGGTTTGGGCTGTTTCATCTCGCCAGTCTCCATATATTTTGGAGTGACCGTAGTAATGCCATCCCCTCGGTGGCTCTGGTTGGCCCCTGTCTTACCGGCCGGTGCTTCCATTATTTTAGTAGCCGGTAGTAACCTGTGTGACCAGTCCGGTGGTGCTGCAGGAATAGGTGCCTTGAGTCGTGGCTGTCCTCAAGTAATCCGGGTACAGCGCGTGCCCGGTGGGGAAGGACGACATGTTATCGGTGGCGGCGGTGGCCGTAACTGAAGTCAGCCTTAATTTGGCCATCATCGTGTCCATGGCGGTCTGAACGGTAGTCAGCTCGGCCTTGGCGGCTTCTGTTTGCCCTTCACCGGCCAGGCCGGTAATATTGGGAATAACGACGGCTGCCAGGATGCCCAGAATCGCGACGACGATAAGCAGTTCCACCAGGGTAAAGCCTTTGCTGTGACGGTTGATGGTTCTAAAAAATTTATACACCTTGTTTCCTCCTGAGCCGTTATTCAAAAGTTTTTCGTTAATCATGTTCCACGAATTAACGCTTCTGTATTTTTTAGGTTAAATCATGGGCCAACACCTCGCTTTGCTTACATTTTCCGGCTCCCCCACTATTTATTACGTACGGGGATATTGTACTTGGCGAGAAATTCAGACAGGTCTTTTCTCTCTATCCGGTAATGACCGCTAGGGAGCCTGAAGGCCGGCAGCTGTCCGGTAGTGATCCACCGCAAAACGGTGGTGTTACTGACACCGCAGCCTTTGGCTATGAAACCGACCGAGATGAATTCCGGGGTCCATGGCTCGGATATTTTACGCAAACATACCTCCCTTTCTGAAGAGGTGTTGCCGGTATTATCAACATCCTTCCACTTTAACAATCGGAGGTGCCAGCAATATTGGCGTTAACGGTGTTTGATGCATTTGTATAGTATAGGCAAGTGGTGTCACAGCGATGTCACAGTCGACGGTGAGCAATTCACATAAAAATCACAGGCAGTTGTATTTTCTATGTATTTTGGCAGGAGAAAGCCGGTTTTACCCCCGGTAAAGCTGTGAGTCCGGTGAGTAAATCCGTGCGGTCAGGTTTCTGCTGTTATAAAAACCGACTTCCCCTCCCCCCTTACGGGGGTTTTGTATCAAAAGTGCCGTTTAATGTCACCCTGAGCCCTTCGGTTACCCTCAGGATAAACTCCGCGAAGGGTCTCGGAGTGGTGGGGTTTATACGTACGGCGCCCCGCCTTACCCCGAGATTCTTCGTCACTTCGCTCCTCAGAATGACATTTGATACAAAGCCCCTTACGGGAGAAAGGGAAGCCGGTTGTGCCAAAGGAGGCGTTTCCGGAAATTCTAGTTGCGGGCGAGTATTCGCCGGGCCATCAGCTTTTTCTTAATAATCGGTGCGGCGGCTCATGTCGGCGGTAGGTTTTTCAGGGGAATATTATGCTTCCTGGCAAAGGCGAAAAAATCGTCGCGGTGTATCCGGTTCTGGCCTCCGGGAAGCTTAAACGCCACCAGATTACCTTTCTCAATCCAGCGCAGAACGGTAACCTTGCTGACGCCGCAATATCTGGCTACGGTGCCGGTGGTAAGATAGACGGGGTACATTTCATCCTGGTTTTTCGGCAAGTTCTACCTCCTCTTGACTGATAGCGCCGTACCGGTGGTGGCCGGGCGATATGGTGATTACCGATAAGTTATTTTTATGTTTTTCGGGGCATCTAACGTTAGGCACAATATTAACCCAGTTTACGAAAGTACTGTGATAACTTTAATTCTTTGCAATAACACCAGGGTCACAAAAGACAACATAATTATCACAAAAGAGTCACATTAAGCGGAGACGTCCGGGGTTTCCGGCACAGTTGAGGAGCTTTTCCGCGATAGATGGTAGTGAGTTCATGGTATTTACTCCAGCAAGGAAATCAGGTTGAAAGGCGCTTGTTGATTTCATCGGAATTAAGACCTTCAATGGCGATAAGCTTGTTCCGGCCCGTTATGCCTTTGACGATGGAGATGGAGGACTTCTTAATACCCAACTCTCGGCTTAGAAAAGCAATCAGCTCCCGATTGGCCTTGCCTTTTTCCGGCGGCGCGGCGATTTTCAAGTGCAGTACGCCGCCGGAAGAACCGACCAACTCATTCCGGCCGGCGCCGGGCTGGACCCTGACCGGTAGCAGCCGGTGGCTTGAATTGCGTGTCTTTGTGTTCAAATCAGTCGCTTTCCCCTGGTCTACCAAGGTCAGGTTAATCCTGTCCCAGGCCGCGCCCCTGCGAGAGGGCGATGCTGCCCAGCAACAGAATAACCGCAAGTACCAGCCAGAACATCGTGTCCAGCTGGTACATAATCGGCTCGATTACTTCTATAGCGGTAACGATGCCCATTACGGCACAGAGTCCGCCGATGCCCCCCAGTATGGCTGCGAATGTTCCCATGGTATTGACCTCCTTGCATATAAATGTGTCAAGGGTCTTAAATATTATATAATTAATCTGGAAAGAATGCTAAGGTTGAGCTTTCGGAGATAATGTATCATGAAAATTACCAGTAATCTATACGGCTACCCGGAGCAGGGCGGGCTGGACTGCAATACCTATATTTTTACCGGCAAGCCTGGCATTATCATCGACCCCGGCAACCCGGACTACCTGACGGCGCGGGTGGAAGCCATGCGTGAGGACGGTATTAAACCCGGGGATATCGGCAGCATCGTCAACACCCACCTTCATATCGACCATTCCGCCGCTAATCAGGCCTTCAAAGAGCTATCGGGGGCTAAAATACTCCTGCACCCCATTCAGCAGCAGAACTACCGCGCCGTGGTTATTGATGGTGCCCGGATGTTGGGGCTGACGTCGCCGGAGTTCCGGTGCGACGGCGCTCTGGAAGACAGCCGCCTGAACGCTGGCGGTATTGAACTGGAGCTGATTCCGGCGCCGGGGCACTCGCCCGAGTGTGTCTGTTTTTATCACCGGGGGGCCAGGGTGCTGGTCTGCGGCGACGTACTGTTCGAGATGAATACGGGAAGGGTCGACCTGCCCGGCGGCGACGGCGAAGCTTTGAAAAAGTCCATCGAGGCGCTGTCCCGGTTGGATATCGAGTATTTGCTGCCCGGCCACATGGGCGTGGTCGCCGGAGCTGCCAGGGTTGCGGCCAACTTCGATTTTATCAGGAGCAACGTCTTCCCGTGGCTATGACCGGTGCTTTGACCGCTTCCTATGAACTCGGCCCCATCCGCCCGCCGAGCGAGGCCTATTCGCTGTTGATAAGAGTTGCCCGGAACTGCCCCTGGAACCGCTGCAAGTTCTGCCCCATCTATAAAGGTTCGAGGTTTGAACTCCGCCCGGTCGAGGATATCAGGCGGGACATCGCGAACGCGAAAGAAATCTACGATAGCATTGTTCAAATGGCCGGTGGTACCGGCAATCAGGGGAATCTAAGGGCGATGGCGGCGATGGTGGCCACTAACGCCCCCGGGGACGCTTCCCGCAACGTGGCGCTCTGGATATACGGGGGAGGGGAGCATGCTTTCCTCCAGGACGCCAACACTTTGATCATGAAAACGCCTGACCTCGCCGGGGTTATCCGCTTCCTTAAAGAGACCTTCCCCGCCATCAACCGCATCACCACTTACTCGCGTTCGAAGACGGCGGCGCAGAAAAAGCCGGCGGAACTGGCGGCCCTGCGCGAGGCCGGCCTTTCCCGGATCCACATGGGGCTGGAGTCCGGCTATGACCCGGTACTGCAATTCATGGACAAGGGCGTGACTGCCGCCGAGCATATCGCGGGTGGCCGGAACGTGGTGGCTTCGGGTATTTCGCTGTGTGAGTACGTCATGCCGGGCGCCGGCGGGCAAAAGTGGTGGCGGGAACACGCCTTGGAAACAGCCCGGGTGCTCAATGAAATCAGTCCTGAATATATCCGCCTCCGCACGCTCACGGTACAGCCGCGGATGCTGCTGCACCAGGACGTGGCCAGCGGCGCTTTCCTCCGCGCTACGGACGAGGAAATCGTGGCGGAAATCAAGCTGTTTATCGAAAACCTGGAATGCCGGTCTAACATCGTCAGCGACCACATGATAAACCTGCTGCCGGAAATCGAAGGCAAGCTGCCCGGAGATAAAGAGAAAATACTGGCGGTCATCACCCGTTTCCAGTCGCTCCCGCCGCGGGAGAGGGACAACTACAAGCTCGGCCGCCGTCTCGGTCTGTATAGCAGCCTGGATGACCTGAATAACGCTGACCTCCACGGGCAGATCGACCGGATGATAACGAGGCTGGGTGAGAACGGTCAGGGCGTTAGCGACGAGTTGCTGTATAACCTGATGGAGAGGTACATCTGACATGGCCGGCCTGGAGAGCGAAATCGGGGAGCTGTTGAAGCTGAAGGGTCTGACCCTGGGGGTGGTGGAATCGGCCACCGGCGGTCTGATAGCCCACCTGATTACCGGCGTCCCCGGCAGTTCCGCTTACTTTAAGGGCTCGGTCACCTCTTACAGCAACCAGATCAAGATAAACGTTGTCGGCGTTAAGGAAGCCACGCTTAATAAGTACGGCGCGGTAAGTCCCCAGGTGGCTATGGAAATGGCGGCCGGCGGTAAGAGGGTGCTGGGGGTGGATATCTGCCTGGCCGATACCGGCGTCGCCGGGCCGGGCGGCGCCACGCCGGGCAAACCCGTGGGGCTTTTCTATATCGGCCTGGCGTATAAGGATGGCGTTTCCAGCCGTGAGTACGAGTTCCACGGCAGCCGCGCCCGGAACCAGCAGAGCGCCGCGGAAGCTGCCTTAAGCTGGCTCAAGGAGTATCTGGTGAGTCTGGGATGATTATTTATCCCCCACCACCTTCACCATCAGGCTCCGATGTCGCGGCCCGTCGAACTCGCAGAAGAAGATGCCCTGCCATGTGCCCAGTACCAGCCGGCCGTCTTCGATAAATACTGTCTCGGAACTGCCGATGAGGCTGGCCTTGATGTGCGCCGGGGAGTTGCCTTCCGTGTGCCGATACCGGTTGTGCTGGGGCACCATAACGTCAAGCTGGGCGGCGATGTCCTCCGCCACATCGGGGTCGGCGTGCTCGTTAATCGTGACGGCGGCCGTGGTGTGCGGCACGTAGATATGACATACGCCGCTTGTTACCCCGCTCGAACTGATGGCGTCTCTTATCCTGCCGGTGACGTCCTGGAACTCCACCCGGGCATGGGTGCTGATATTGAAAGTATGAGTCATCTTTACCCCCGTACCGGGACTATTGCCTATATCCTACACCCTGACGGGGGATGAGGTAAATATTCGGAGATGAATTTGACATAAAAATAATCCGGCTGTTTGTAGGTCGCGGTGATACTGTATTATAATTAAACGTCGGTTAATAACTATCATCTTTTAAAACGCACGCTGCAAGGAGGAATTATTATGCCGTACGAAGCGATAAAGTACGAAAAAGGTGAAGGTTACGCTGTCGTTACCTTGAACCGGCCCGAGCGCCTGAACGCCATAGGCAAGCAGACGGTCGAGGAAGTGACCCGGGTCGTCGAGGAGATTTCGGCGGGTAATGAGGTTAACGTCCTTATTATCACCGGAGCGCCGCGGCCGGACGGAAGGCCGTGTTTCTGCGCCGGGGCTGATTTAAAGGAAATCAGGGAAAAGGGTTTTCTGCCCCCGCTCCCCCTCCTGACGGCCATGCAGGCGATGGTCAGCGGCGAAAGGAAAGGCGACGGCGCTTTCTGGGAAATCGTCGTCCGGTGCCCGAAGATAACCATTGCCGCCATTGATGGCGTTTGTTCGGCCGGCGGGCTGGAACTGGCCCTGGCCTGTGATATCATCGTCGTCTCGGAGACCGCGCAGATTGGCGATTTGCACATGAAGAACATGGGCGGCATCGGCGGCGCCGCCGTCACGGCGAATCTGGCGAGGCGCGTCGGGGTGGCCAAAGCCATCGAGCTTATCTGCACCTCCGACTTCATTGACGGTAAAGAGGCCCACCGTATTAATTTCGCGAACCATGTCTATGCCCCGGATAAAATGATGGACGGCGCCCGGGAACTGGCCAAGAAAATCGGCGGGATGAAGCCGGAAGCAACAGCGCTGGTCAAGACGGCCTGCAACGCCGTCTACAATATGGACTACCGTACCGCCTGGCGTTTTGCGGACGCCTGTTCCGCTGCCCTGGGTGGGGCACCGCGGAGCGCCGCCCCCGAACAGCGTTAAAAAGGGCCATTGTTTAAATAGCTGTTAACGACTGCGTGGCGAAGACGATTCAGCCTTTGCCGATGATGTCTTCTATCTCTTGGCGGGCGCGGGAAATGACGTCACGAATACGGGACCATTTCTCCGTCCCCGGGCGGACGGGCCTCTGGCCGATGAGCCGCCACAGTTGTCTTAACTCCTGCATTGAGTCGTGAAAGTCCTCGTGCTTGTGCGGGCCCCACCAGTCCTTCATCTGGTCCTTGATTTTAGCGACGATGTCCTGGCTCTCCTCCAGGAACTTGTTGCCTTCCGGGGTAATGGTATAGACCTTCTTGCCGTCACGCTCCAGAGCGCTGACATAGCCCATATCTTCGAGCATCTGCAGGGTAGGGTAGACGCTGCCGGCGCTGGGGGTATAAAAACCGTGGAAGGATTCCTCCAGGGCGCGCATTATCTCGTAGCCGTGGCTCGGTTTATCTTTAACCAGATTGAGGATGATGTATTTAAGGTCGCCTTTCTCAAACAGGCGCCGGTAGGGCGGGGATTGAAAAAAAGGCCTACGTAGCATAATGCCCGTCCTCCTTTAAGATTATTACGATATATCGTAACATATCATGATACCTTTGTCAATAGGCCAGTCAAGATGGTACGAGGTGATAAGATAATATAGCGGGTATATCCGAGTAACCTTGCCTTTATCGTTGAAATTTGTTCCTTAAATAATTATAATGAAAATAAGCCCGGTGAATCGCAGTACGATAATGCCGTGGCGTCCGCTCGACCGCAGCAGACGCCAGCCTCGAAAGGATACGTCGATTACAGAATCCCAGCCAGCCAAGCCCCGTTCTTTCATGCGCACGGCACTGCCATGGTTCATCATGGCGCATTTCGGCCATCACCTGCTGACGGCGCTGCCCAGCCCGCTCTTGCCGGCCATACGCTCCGAGTTCGGCCTGGATTATACGCGGGCCTCTTTTGTGACCACGTCATTTGCCCTGGCGGGTGGCGCGGCGCAGATACCGTCCGGCTGGCTCGCCGACCGTATCAAGCCTACCATATTAATCGCCATCGGTACCCTCGGCGTGGCGTTAGGCGGTATCATCGTCGGCCTTTCACACACGTACATTATGCTGCTGGTCTGCCTGGTGATTATGGGGCTGATGACCGGCGGCTACCACCCCGCTTCTACCCCGCTCATTTCATCAATGGTCGAGCCCCAACGGCGCGGCCAGGCCTTGGGATTCCATCTCGTCGGAGGTAACTCCAGTTTCTTTGTATCGCCCATAATCGCCGGACTTATCATGACAGCTCTTCCCAGCCTCACCTGGCGCGGGCCTTTCATCATACTGGCGTTGCCCACGGCCGTTTTTGGTATCATATTTTATATCTACCTGGCGCACAAGGGAGGGAAGACCCACGCGGAAAGGTCGCGCCAGAGAATCGCCAGTGAAAGTCCGCCTCAACCAGGGTACAAGCGGCGCTTGATAGCCTATATGATGATGATGTTCCTGGGTGGTGGGGCTGGCATGTCGGTCCGCGCTTTCATTACTCTGTACATGACCGACGTGCTACATGTTTCCGACGCGAGAGCGGCCATGCTGTTTTCCATCATGTATCTGCCCGGCATTTTCGGGGGACCGATTCTGGGAGGCTGGCTTTCCGACCGCATCGGTAACGTCAAGATGGTCATCATTACCGCATTAATCAGCGGGCTGGTTATTTTCGGTATCAATGCGGTCAGTCTCGGATTCGGTTTCTACGCGCTGCTTTTTATCATCGGACTGAATTCAGCTATCAGGATGCCCATTACTGAAGTCTTTATAATCAGCCAGACCCCGCCCAGGAACCGCTCCACGATATTCGGTGTTTACTATTCGACCATGCAGTATACCGGCGCTATCTTTGCCCCGATACTCGGCTTTTTTATTGAAAGGTACGGCTTTCACTCCATGTTTACCTATTCCGCGATAACGGTTACGGCGGTAGCGGTAATAACAGCACTATTTTACATGGATGCCAAGGACAACTACTCGGCGCCGGGTTCGCCCCCAGCCGTCGGGTAGGATAATAGGGCGCTTACAGGGCGCTTATCAGCCTTTCCCCGTATTCCAGCAGGATTTTCTGTCTGTCCGGCGGTACCTGCTGTAATTCCAGGTAGGCTTTAAGGGCGGCCAGGGGCGTTATCTCTTCGGCGGTGCGGGTGCCTATCCTCAAGCGTGCTTCGCGCTGTATCTCCCGGGCGATGGTGAAAAAGTGGGCCTCTTTCAGGGCCTCCCTGATTTCATGGTAGCGGAGCTGCCCCTCGATTTCCGAAGGCAGCCTGATATTCAGGCGAACGATGGCGTCCCGGATGGCCTCTTTTGGGGCGGTTAAAGCGTTGAGTACTTGGGATGTGGGGTCAAGGTCGGCCTGTTCCAGTTCTATGGAAATAGTGAGAAAGCGGCGGGCCTTAACCGGATGGAACTCGTAGGAGACTTTTCGTCCCGTGGTTCCGGGCTCGATATCCACCACGTAGAACCCTTTTTCATCCTTTTCCTCGGAAAAATCGACGCGCTCCAGGCTGCCGGCATAGACCGTTGGCGGGTTTTCCGAGAGCACCTGCTGTTTGTGGATATGCCCTAAAGCGACGTAATCGAAGACGGGCAGGGCGACGCTGGAAAGCAGCAGCACCGGCTCCTGACCGATGGCCATCATGCTCTCCGAGCCGGCCCGGGCTGCGCCGACCGAGACATGGGCGGCCAGGACGGCGGGAAGGGAGGGGTCGAGGGCGGCGGCCTGCGCGGCGATGACCTGCGTCAGGGCCTCCTGCATCTTCTGGTTGACCTGCTCCAGGTTGAGGTTTTTCGCGTCCTCCCGGGTGAGTAGAGTACTGCGCCGCAGCCACGGAACGGCGGCTATCTGTACTGCGCCTCCGGCGGTCTCGATTTTATGCGGGCCGGGGCGTCCGGCGACAGTGACGTTTTTCACCGCCAGCGTATCGAAGATTTCGGTAGCGGTGGCGCGACCGATAGCATTGGGCAGGTCGTGGTTGCCGATGAGGAGAAACACCGGTATCCCGGCGGTGGCCAGGCGGTTGATACGCCGGGCGAACTCCCGCTGCTGCGTCTGGGTGGGCTCGCGGGTCTTGTAGGCGTCGCCGCAGAAAAGGACGAGGTCGACTTTATTTTCCAGGGCATATTCCACCAGCTCGTCGAGGACGGCCAGGAAGTCGCCAAGGCGCGTGGACAATCCCGTAGCGGGGTCGGTGCGCCCGTAGTTCTCGACGCCCAGGTGCAGGTCGGCGAAGTGGATGATTTTCATTTCTTTTTGTATTCTATTACAATCAATGGCTTAAGGCCAGTTCAGGCTCGATAGGTGACTTACCAATCAGACTCATATATAATGTTGCCCGTATGACGGATGATTTTATTGAGTTAAATCCTGAGCCGGTTACCCCTCCCCCGGTAAACCGCTTCTGGGGTTTCTGGGCCTCGGCCGGGTTCGGCGCGGTGGTTGTCATTGTTTATCTCGTGGTTATCGTGTTCGTCATGGTAGTCGCGGCGGTCGCCATGGCCCTGGCCCGGTACGGTACGGCAATAACGCTCGATGATTTCACCGGGTCAATAAATTCCAATTTAGGGCTGCTCGTGGCGGTGTCCGTTATCGTCAGCGCTTTCGCCGGTACCGGCCTGATTCTGGCCTTCATCAAAGTCAGGCGGGGCGCCGGTATCATCGAGTACCTGGGCCTGAAGAAGATTTCCTGGAAGGCGGCGCTGGTCGCGATAGCGATTACGGCGGCGTTCTTGATTCTGGAAGCGCTGTTCAGCGTTTATTTACAGGTCGGCGAAGGCGAAACGAACACCATGACTGATATTTATAATACCGCGGTCTGGCCGGCACTGCTCTGGATAGCTATCGTGGTTTTTGCCCCTTTTTTCGAGGAGCCGCTCATCCGCGGTTTCCTGTTCGAGGGGTTCCGGCGTTCCCGCCTCGGCTTAATTGGCGCTATTTTTCTAACGTCTATAATCTGGACATGTTTGCACATCGGCTACAGCGTATATTCGCTCGGGGCGATATTTTGCTTCGGTCTGATACTGGGTGCGGTACGCTATAAAACGGGGTCGTTGTGGAGCACGGTATTGATGCACGCTTTCAATAATGCGGTGGCGATGGCCCTGATTGCGCTCGATATCGGCGGATAGATAGACCGCTGGTTCCTGGTGGTCGGCCTATTTCACGAATTTCAGGACTTCTCCCAGGGATGAGATGACCTCCCCATGCCATTCTTCCCGGTCGATGGTGTGGGCGTCCGCCACCTCATCGGGGTCGCGGATGAGGACGGCGCGCATGCCGACCTGTGAGGCGCCGGAAAGCTCGCGGCTGCTCCCATCGCCGATATAAAGGCAGTCCGGCGGGGCCACGCCGAGCCGGTCGGTGGCCATTTGGTAGATGCGGGGGTCGGGCTTTTTAATACCGACCCGGCAGGAAAACACGGTCACATCGAACAGCGGGGCGAAGGGGGTGGTCTGCCAGGCCAGCGGCGTCTCCGCGGTGCAGTCGCTGATGAGGCCGATTTTATACCCCTTTGATTTCAGGGCGGCGATGGTTTCTACCGAGCCCGGGCGCGGCTTGATGTTCTTTAAAGTATATTGATATCTGATGCGGCCGGTGCGCTTTACCTGCGCCTCGTTAACTTTAACATCCAGTTCCCGGCAGATGTGGCGTACACAGGCCCCGGCGTTTTTAAAGACGCCGGTCGAGCGCAGGTCGAAGGTGTCCGCCCAGAGGCGGACGAAAGCATCCGGCGGTGCGCCGAGGACGCTGGCCATCTCTGCCAAGGTGCTTTGGTACTCGGCACGGGAGAAATTCTCCACCAGCGTCCCGAAAAGGTCAAAGATGACGGCCTGATATTTCATAAACATAAATAAGAACATCATTACCGCGAAAGCGGGAATCCAGCCTCCCCCTCCCATCCTAGATTCTTCGCTTCGCTCAGAATGACAGCTACCGGAGGAATTCGGGTTATCCCTTTTTCTCTTCTTTCCAGATAATCCCGCCCTCCGGCAGGACGAACAGGTCCTCCCCGCCCAGCTTGGCCAGCAGGGTGTCTTTCAGCGCGGCGGTGGGCACGCGTATCTGGTTCATCGTATCGCGCTCCCGGATGGTCGCCATGTTGTCCTCCAGCGACTGGAAGTCTACCGTCACGCAGTAGGGCGTGCCCAGCTCGTCCTGGCGGCGGTAGCGCCGGCCGATAGCCTGGGTATCATCGTACTGTGTCATGAAGCAGGGGCGCAGGTCGGCATAGATGTTTTTGGCTAAGGCGGACAGGTTTTCCTTGCGACTCAAGGGCAGCACGGCGACTTTGATGGGCGCGATGTCCGGGTGGAAATGGAAAAGCACCCGGAGTTCTTCGTTGACTATCTCCTCGTCGTAGGCGTCGCAGAGCAGGGCCAGCACCGTCCGGTCCACACCCGCCGAAGGCTCAATGATATAAGGGATAAAGCGCTCTTTGGTCTCATCATCATAATACTCCATCGACCGTCCGCTGGCGTTCATATGCTGCCGCAGGTCGTAGTCCGCCCGGTTGGCGATGCCTTCCAGCTCCGCCCGGCCGAAGGGGAACATATAATTAATATCCGAGCAGCTCCGGGCGTAATGCGCCAGCTTCTCTTTAGGGTGCGGATTCAGGCTAAGATGCTCCCTTTTTATACCGAGCGAAACATACCAGTTAAGCCGCTCCTCCACCCAGTAGTCGAACCACTTTTCGTCCGTCCCCGGCTTGACGAAGAACTCGATTTCCATCTGCTCGAACTCCCGGCTGCGGAAGATAAAGTTACCGGTGGTAATCTCGTTGCGGAAGGCCCGGCCTATCTGGGCGATACCAAAAGGCAGGCGCTTGCGGCTGGTATTAACGGCGTTCTGGAAATTGACGAACATGCCCTGGGCCGTCTCCGGGCGCAGGTAGACGACGGCGGCCTCCTCTTCCACCGGGCCGATGAAGGTCTTGAACATGGTGTTGAACATGCGCTCCTCGGTAAGCCCGCCGCCGCAGGAGGGGCACTTATTTTCCGCCAGGTCGTCGGCCTTCCACCGCAGGTGGCAGTTCTTGCACTCCACCAGGGGGTCGGAAAAGCTGGTCACGTGGCCGCTGGCCTCCCACACTTTAGAGTTCATCAGTATGCTGGTGTCCACACCCACCATGTCGTCGCGCTCACGGACGATGGAACGCCACCAGGCCTCTTTAATGTTCCACTTGAGCTCCGTGCCCACCGGCCCGTAGTCCCAGCAGCCGGACAGGCCGCCGTAGATATCGCTGCTGGGGAAGATGAAGCCGCGCCGCTGGCAGAGCGAGACGAGCTTTTCCAGGGTAAGTATACCGGGTTTAGTCTCTGACATCAGATATTCTCCCTGAATCAACCTTATTTTTCATTTTTCGTGACTGTGCGAAAGCCCTGGCAAAAAGGACCGCCATAACGACAGCACCGGCAACGAGCACGACCAACGCGAAGGCCCAGAGCGCTGGCAGGACGCTGCCGTAAATGTTATAGACAAGAATACCAAGCATCGCATAGAAGACGATAATCATCGGCAGCACCAGCATATTACCCATGAGGATAAACATCGTCCGGCTTACCTGGGTTTCCGTAAGGTGCATGCGCCGGACGGCACTGGTGGCCAGCAGCGCGATAACGAATGAGATAACCGTAAAAACAAGCTGCAGGCAGACCGTCAAGGCCATGAAAGCGTTTCGATGTATCTTGGTGTATATTACGGCGCCGGAGAAGCGGTAAGCGACGTCCTGTGGGAGTCTGCCGTAAAATATCGCACCGATGATTAAAGAGATGAAAAGGACAGCAACGGGGAGGATGACATAGGCCCACGGAAAAGTGATTTTTTGCGGGGCCTTTTTATCCGGTTCAGTATTCATGATAGTCATCTGCCTTGAAGCTTTTTTACTAAAGATTATCAGCTTTTAGGCAGGGGTGTCAAAAAGGGTTCGGGGATACCGTTGGCATGGGGGCAACGCTTGCCTCACCCCTGCCCACTAGCAAACCTATCCCCCTGGCCCCCTTCCCTTACCAAGGGAAGGGGGAGACAAGTTAAGAGGGGGGCCACGCCCCCCTCTTTAAAAACCTTCCCCCTCTCCAAACATGACATTCTGGGGCTTTTTCAGTCTACTGTTTGGAGAGGGGGATTAAGGGGGTGAGGTGAATTGAGGTCAGTTAATATTAGTCAAAGAACCCCTTGTCAAGATCCCCCTCGTTGGAGTAGCCGCGGCTCTCCCAGAACCCCCGGTAGCTGGTATCATCGGATAGCTCTATCTGCGTAATCCATTTAATCCACTTGTAGCCCCATTTGCTCTCGGCCACCAGCTGGAAGGGATAGCCCCTTTCCGGCGGGATGGTGACGTCATTCATCTTGTAGGCCATCAGGATGGGATTGTCCGTGAGGTATTCGATGGGGAAAGACGTGGTGTAGCCGTCATAGGCGTGGAAGATGACCACTTTCGCCTCCGGCAGGGGTTGCGCCTTGGCCAGTAAGTCTCTGACCTGCACGCCTTCCCAGAGGATGTTGACTGCCCACCCCTCCACGCAGTTCAAACGGACGACTTTTTTATAAGCGTCGAAGTCGTTGAGGACGTCGTCGTAGACGTAGCTGGCCGGGTTCGCCACCAGGCCGGTGATGTTGAGCTGGTAATCGGCGATATCAACGTACTGCGGCCCTTTAATGGAGTTTTCCCGGAAATCGTTCACCGAGGAGAGGTTCTGCCCCTGGTACTCACTGACCTCGACGCCGCCGAGCTGGGTGACCTTGTTGTCGAACGGACCGAATTTGACCAGGCTGAAGACGAACGCCGCGATGACGATAGCGGTAATAGCATAGCCGAAAATTGCCTTTTTGCTCATGGTACCCGCACCACCCTTTAATTATTGGCACGATGCTGTGCCTACTTTGAGTCTAGGATGGTGCGCGGCGCAAGTCTGTGACTTTTATCGCAGGCGCATCCGGTCAAGCCGGTGAAAAGCCTTCTGCTTGTCGCTCTGTTCCAGCCTGGCCTTGTTGATGGCCCCGGCCAGCAGCTCAATGCTGCGGTCGTAGGTCTTTCTGTCCACCGGGTAAGGGATGCCGTCCTTGCCGCCGTGGGCGAAGCTGTAGCGGGCGGGGTCGCGATAGCTCGGCGCTACGCCGTGGATGAGCTCGGAGATGAGGCTCAAGGCCCGGATGGTCCTGGGGCCGACGCCCGCCAGTCCCAGCAGCTGCTCGAAGTCCTGCGGCTGGCGCTCGTAGGCGCTTAAGATGATTTTCTTCAGGCTATCGGGGTGGAGGTCGGCGGCTGTTAGCTGGTGGCGGGCAGGCAGGCTCAGGGTTTTCAGCTTTGTCAGGTCGGCGAGCACCTTTTCCGGCAGCTCTTCGGTGGCGATAGCGGTAATGGTAGCGCGCGTCGGCCCGCTTTCACCGGCAGTGAGGTTAAGGGCTTCTCCCCTGGTCTCCGAGAGGATGGCGCTGTGCGGTTCGTTGACGAAATCGCTGACGGTCTCGCCCAGCCAGTGATAGCGGCGGGCGTAGCGGTTGGTCTCGTTCATTCCCTGCTGGACGACCGTCCACGCGCCCCGTGAGGTAAAGACGAAGGTGTGGTGGTAAAGCTGGTAGCCGTCCTGCACGGCGGAGGTGTCCACCTTGGCGGACAGGCGGCTGGCGTAGACCAGCGGGGCCGGGTCGAGGGCGATTTTTTCTCCCCAGGTCTTAATCTCGACAGGGGTCTGGCGTGATGTTTTGCCTTTGCCCCCCGCCACGAACAGGCCGAGGTCGCGTTCGATGCCCTTCAACCCCTCTTTCAGGGCGCCGCAGAGCGTGGTGGTGACGCCGCTGGAATGCCAGTCGAACCCGAGGACGCAGCCGAAGGCCTGGAACCAGTAGGGGTGCGAGAGGCGCCGGAGCATTTCTTCCGGGCCGTATTCCGAGACGATGGCGATGGTGATTTCACGGGCGAGGGGCACCATGCGCTGGAAGAGCCACCGCGGGGCCTTGCCGTAGTGCAGGGGCAGGTTGGCGATGCCCGTTCTTCGGGTAGCGGACATGGCGTCCTCCTTGATTAAGAGGCGCAGGTGCTGCAGTTGCCGGAGGTGCAGTTCGAGCAGGCAGAGCCGCCCGTGCCGGCGACGCGCGTGGGCACGCCGGAACTGGTCGTGCTGAAGCAGGCGAAGGTGGACATCTTGCGCCGGGCGGGCTTATGGCAGCGGGGGCACTCGGCGGGTTTATCGGACTGGCTCAAGGGGCGCAGTTGCTCGAATTTGTTATCGCATTCCGCACAAACGTATTCATATATCGGCATGGACTTATCTCCTGTTTATAGTTTAACCTGTTTTAGCTTTGGAGTCAAGCTGGACAGGTTTGCCCCGCTTGAGGGAGAGTCGCATGAGGTTGATGGCGCTTACCTCGACCCAGAGTATCATATTGGCCACCAGTATCCGTTCAATCAGGCCGAACCAGCCGCTTTTCTCCGGGAAAAACCTCAATATCACGCCGAGGACCACTGCCAGGATGGCGGTGACGATGGTATAGCGGAACAATGGCCGCCAGTTCGGGTCTTTTTTGATGCCGGGCGCTAAAGCCAGGATGGCCACGGCGAAAAGCGAGAAGGTGACCCTGGCGGCAAAGCCGTGTATCATCCCCTCGAAGGTCTTGGGGCCGCCGACGGGGTCGGTATGGAAAGCGCCGATAAGCAGCATCGCGAAGCCGAAGAAAACGAAGATGCCGATGCCCAGGTGGAAAAACCTGGCCCGCCTGACGTTATAAAGCAGGCCGGCGGTGAATATCTCCACGAAAAGGCCGAGCGCCAGGAAGCCGATGGTCTGCAGCCAGCCGAGGGACGTCAGCGCCAGGCTGGAGATGGAGTCCCTGACCAGACTGTAGCTGTGGATGGATACAGCCGCGGTGAGGTCGGCGATGGCCAGCACCAGCGGCCCCAGGATACCGGCCAGGGCCAGGGCGCTGTGGATGTTCAGGCGACTGGTGAAGGGGATAACTCTGGATATTGCTGCCTGTGCCCTCGATATCGCTGACCTGAAGGTCGTTTTTATTGAGGGATAGATACGATGATAATTTATCATACCGATATTTATAACGTCCCACCGGCCGGGTTGGTTATTTTGTACCGATGGGCACGAACAGCGAGCCGGTGGCCGGGTAGATAATCTCCAGGAAGACGGTCGCCTCTTTTTTCTTCCCCTCGGTATCGGTGCCGGCGGTGAGGGTCATCGTATAAGCCACCCCCTGCCCCTGGTTGGCGGTAAAGGAGAACATATCGGAGGTGACGGTGGTGTCCCCGGACTCGACCGTGGTAAAGCTGTAGAGGGTCGAGATGCCGGAGATGGTGACGCCTACCTTATCGCCTTTGAGCAGGTAGAAGTAGCCCTCCATGCTATCGCCGTCCTTCAGGCTAAGTATTATCTTGACCTCGGTCTCCAGGTTGATTTCCATCTGCTTCATCAGCAGGGTATGGCCTATTTTGGCTTCGCGAACTATCCGCACGCTGGCCGGCGCGGTGGTCGTGGTCGTTTCCGTCGCCTTGGAGATGAGTTCGCAACCCGTCAGGCCGAGCAAGGCTACCGCCGTGATGACGCAGAGAATCTTTTTCAGCATTTTTCACCCCCGCACACTGTTCTTTATAGTAAGTATATCCGCTCACGGGGATTAGTTCAATGGGTGGGTGGGGGGGATAGGCCAAGATGCTTTCGAAAGCCTGATGAATCCGGTGTAAAACTGGATTTATTTTAATCGCTTGATGAATTCTTCTTTGGAGATGTTATTCCAGAGGGTAACCTTACCGATAATATCAGCCAGAGTACCTTTGGCGAGACTTTATGGGCCGGAACAGTAATGGCATGCTCGCCCAATATTGTGACTTTCTTGAGACGTACGTGGCTTCCCTTCTGTCTGAATACCTGATAGCCCAAAGATTGTAGAAGCTTGATAAGTTGTGTACCGCTAACTTGAGGGAGCTTTGGCATTGGCCAGCGTCTCCTCGGATAAGGTGAGGATTGTTATCGGCTCGTCCGTTTCACCGTAGTGAACGGCCACCGCTTCTTTAATATTGTGATGCAGTTCATCCAGAGTCTTACCCTGGGTGAAGATATCCTCGCCGATACCGCGGGCGCACCAGTACTCACCGTCAAAGTAGGTTTCTATTTTAACTAACATACTCTTCTCTCCCTGTTTACACCATTATAGCATAAGGGGGGAAGGGGATAGAGAAAAAAGTGTCATTCCCGCGCGGGCGGGAATCCATCCCTTTCCCCATTTCCTCTCCCCTTGTGGGAGAGGAATTAAAGGTGAGGGGTACTTTTACCTCACCCCCTGTGTCCCCCTCTCCTGGCGAGGCGT
>CAYWZO010000014.1:0-2912 GCA_964462865.1 uncultured Dehalococcoidaceae bacterium
ACCAGGTCTTCGATTATTTTAATCGTGCCGAAGACAGCCCGGCCTACCCGGCAGGTAAGCCCGACGATGCGCCCGCGCCGGTTGCGGATGGCCGAGATGCGGTGCAGGGTGCGTTCGATACCGGCCCGGTTATCCTCGCCGAAGGCGCTGATGCGGGCGACGACATAGTCGATATCCGCCTCTTCAGCCTCCTTGCCGTCGAGCACAATTTCCCGTTTCGGGAAGCGCGCCTCCGGGGGACGTCCCAGGTCGAGCACCACTTCCAGGAGTTCGCTGATATCCGGTTGCCGTAATAGCGGATTTTTGATGTGGGGAGGCAGGATATCTAGCAGGGCGTCCATATCATCGGTTATTGTTTTTTGCACAGACCTCACCCGGTTAAACTTTAGCGTTTACCGTTAACTATATCGAGAAAATACTGGTGGAATCTCAAGTCGCTGGTCAACTCGGGATGAAAAGCCACCACCAGCATCTTGCCCTCGCGGGCGGCGACTATCGTGCCGTCTTTCAGGCGCGCCAGTATCTCCACACCGCCATCACATTTATCAATCAGCGGCGCGCGTATGAATACTGCCGGGAAAGGCGCCTGGCCGAGGGCCGGTATGGCCAGTTCCGTCTCGAAGCTGTCAACCTGCCGCCCGAAGGCATTGCGCCGCACACTGATGTCCATCAGCCCCAGCGACGGTGTATTGTTGCCGGAGATATGCTTGGCCATGAGTATCATGCCGGCGCAGGTGCCGAACAGCGGCAGTCCTCCCCGGGCCAGCGCGCCGATTTCGACCATCAGGTCATAAGCCGTCATCAAACGGCTGATGGCGGTGCTTTCGCCGCCGGGAATAATCAGCCCGTCCAACCCTTTGAGTTCCCCGGGTAAACGGACGGGCACGGCCTCGGTATCCAGTTGTTTCAGTATCGTTATATGTTCGATAAAGGCTCCCTGCGAGGCAAGGACACCGATTTTCATCTTTTACCTTCCTCAACATAATAGTCATTGCGAGTCCTCACGCCTCGCTTTGGATAGACTCCGAGAAGCAATCGCCTTGATAAACCTAACCCAATGATAGGGATTGCCACGGGCTTTCGCCCTCGCAATGACGAAGTATTTACCACCCTCTTTTAGCCAGCAGTTCCTCGGCGGGGATTTGCTTGATGTCCAGCCCGGTCATGGCCTCGCCCAGGTTCTTGGAGACCTCGGCGATGATGGCCGCGTCCTGATAGTGCGTGGTGGCCTTAACGATGGCTTTGGCCCTGACTTCCGGGTTGCTCGACTTGAATATCCCCGAGCCGACGAAGACGCCCTCTGCCCCGAGCTGCATCATCAGGGCGGCGTCCGCCGGGGTGGCGATACCGCCTGCCGCGAAGTTGACTACCGGCAGCTTGCCCAGCTTTTTGACTTCTTTGACCAGCTCTACCGGCACGCGGAAGGTAGTCGCCAGTTCTTTCATTTCGGTATCGTTGGCCCTGACCACCTGCTGGATACCCTCCATAACGGCGCGCATGTGCCGCACCGCCTCCACGATGTTGCCAGTGCCGGCTTCCCCTTTGGTCCTTATCATCGCCGCCCCTTCGTGAAGGCGCCTCATGGCCTCACCGAGGTCACGGCAGCCGCACACGAAGGGCACCTTGAAATCATGCTTCCAGACATGATAGGTTTCATCGGCCGGGGTCAGCACCTCGGACTCGTCGATGTAGTCGACGCCCATCGCTTCGAGCGCCTGCGCCTCGACAAAATGGCCGATGCGGCACTTGGCCATTACAGGGATGGTGACTGTTTTCATAATCGCTTCGATAACGGTAGGGTCGGCCATGCGGGCCACGCCGCCGGCCTTACGGATATCGGCTGGTACCCTCTCCAGCGCCATCACCGCACAAGCCCCGGCCTCCTCGGCTATTTTGGCGTGCTCGGGGGTGACCACGTCCATAATCACGCCGCCCTTGAGCATCTGGGCCAGACCTGTTTTCACTTTCCACGTCCCGGTTTCCATATCCGCCTCCTCTAGGTTCCTCGGATTGATAATATAATTCTACTACGGCTGGCGATGGTTAGCAATAAGCGTTTTTTGACTCTCCCCGTTAAATATGATTAAAATAATGAGTTATGGAATACGTATATATTATCCTGTTCATGGTCTTCCTGCTGGGGTTGCTTGTCCTGCTCTCCAGATTGGACAGAAGGACTAAAAATAAGCACAAACAGACGGCTTATAAGCTGCTGGAAACATCTGGCCCCGACCCTAAAGCGGTTAAAGATACCATCAAATTATTAAGATTGTACGGCGGGCGGTGGCGCAAAGACAAGGAATGCATCGAGCTCGTCCAGCGCCTGCAGGAAAAACTTTAAACTTTAGGACTCAACTGTAAAGGCCGGGTCTGGTCCCGAGTGGCCTTTTAGCCGGCATACCGGTGCGGCGGGGATAAGCAGGCGGTGTGGGCTTAACCTTTTCGATAACTATTAAGTAGCGTCGGTCGTTCAACCCCTCAAGTAAAACCGGCCTTACTTCCCCCAGTCTTCCCCCCAACCTGTCTATGGCTGGCTGCGACTGCTCGATTTCCTTTTGGATACTTCCTTTTTTCTGGGCAATGAAAAGTCCCCCCACGGCGCAGAAAGGCAGTGTCAACTCCGCCAGCGCCGGCAGGGATGCCACCGCCCGCGACAGCACGAGGTCGAACTTCTCACGGTAGCGGGCGTCATGAGCGGCTTCCTCGGCCCGGGCGTCGATTATTTCTACATCTTTCATCCCGAGGGTTGAGGTAAGATGTTGCAGGAAGGTGCACTTCTTGGTAGTGGCCTCCAGCAGCGCCAGCCGGGTACGGGGCAGGGCTATTTTTAACGGTACGCCCGGCAGTCCCGCCCCGGTGCCGACATCCAGTATAGCAAGCGGTTGTGCCAGGTCCGCGGGTTTGAGGGCCGT
>CAYWZO010000014.1:3012-38876 GCA_964462865.1 uncultured Dehalococcoidaceae bacterium
TCGGCCAGGTCGCCGATTTGCCCGAAGACGCTGATGAACACGCCCAGGATAATGGCCTGCCAGTAATTAAAGGGAAGCTGTAATGGCGTATCGAGGGTGAAAAGCAGGCTGATAATCACTGCGCCGCACACCCCGGCGATAGCGCCCTCCCACGTTTTCCCGGGACTGATTCGCGGCGCCAGCTTGTGACGGCCGGTGGCTTTGCCGATAAAGTAAGCGGCGGTATCCGAGGCGAAGGTGGCGAATAAAGCTAAAAATAGCCAGTCCCGGCCGGCCTCGAGCCTTAGCGCGACAATTAGTCCCAGCAACCAGCCGATATAAAGAACCCCGGCCATCATCCAGGCCCAGTTCTGAAAGATGCCTTCCTTGTCGCGAAGAAATACGAGCAGTACCAGGGATAGCGCCACGCCGGAGGTCAACAGCAACGGTAAAGCCCGTTCGTCAGGACAATGCGGTTGCAGGATAAAGAGCAGCGTCCAGGCCAGACCGAAGATTGCGAGCGGTCGCGAACTGGAGACGCCGGTCATCCGGTAGAACTCGATGGCTGCCAGCAGCCCGTACAGGGCCGCCAGTACCGTCAGCCAGGGTAAGGGACGGTCGAACCAGACGGCCAGCACGACCAGAGGAATGCCCCAGAGCGCCGTGATAATCCTTTTTCCGAGCATATCTCTCTTGTTCACAGCCCGCCGAAGCGCCGCTGTCTCTGGCTGTATTCCTGCAGGGCCTTTTCCAGTTCCGCTTCGTTAAAGTCCGGCCAGAGGACGGGGGTAAAGTAATATTCGCTATAGGCGGCCTGCCAGATGAGAAAATTGCTGGTGCGTATTTCGCCGCCGGTCCGGATTACCAGGTCGACATCCGGCAGGCCGGCGGTATATAGGTATTCACGGAAAGATGCTTCATCGATGTGATCGACCGGTTCGCCGCTGGTGACATATTTACGTACCGCGTCCAGTATTTCGGCGCGACCACCGTAATTGAACGCAAAATTGAGGGTCATGCCGGTATCGTTCTCGGTCAGCTTCAAAGCCCGGTGAATGGCCTTCTGGAGACTGGCGGATATTCCTTCCAGGCGGCCGATATGCCGTATCTTCACCCCGTTTTTATGGAGTTCCCGCGCCTCCCTGGTAATGATGCTTTCCAGGATACCGAAGAGGCCTTTAACCTCGTCCGCCGGACGGCTCCAGTTTTCCGTGGAGAAAGCGTAGAGGGTAACATAACCGATGCCCCGGTTTTTAAGGTATATCAGGATAGGGCGGATGTTTTTGACGCCCGCCCGGTGCCCTTCCAGACGGGGCAGGCCGCGCTGCGCGGCCCAGCGGCCGTTGCCGTCCAGAATGAAAGCAACATGAACAGGCAGATTACCAATCTTCTCCATATCGTTCCGGTAAAGCCGTCGCGGCTTGAGTTAATGGAGGCGGATAAGGTCGGCTGTTAGACTTCCAGGAGTTCCTGTTCCTTGTCCTTACCGAGCTTCTCGATTTCCGCCGTGAACACATCAGTGATTTTCTGGAGCTGGTTCTGGGCACGTTTATGTTCGTCCTGGGAGATGGCTTTGTCTTTTTCCATCTTTTTTAGCTCGTCCAGGGCATCATGCCGCAGGTTGCGCAGGGAGACCCTTCTCTCCTCGACCTTCCGGTTGACCACCCTGATAAGCTCCTGGCGCCTCTCTTCGCTTAGAGGAGGGATAGCCAGCCGGATGATGTTGCCGTCGTTGGAGGGATTAAGGCCGAGCTCGGACTTCAATATCGCCTTTTCTATGGCGTGGATACTGCTCTTGTCCCAGGGATGGATGACCAGCAGCCTGGCTTCGGGCGCGGAAATACCGGCCAGCTGGATGAGCGAGGTGGGGGCACCGGCGTAGTCAACTTTGATGTGCTCCACCAGAGCAGGCGAAGCATGGCCGGTACGAATCGTTGCCAGGTCGGCATGGAAAGACCTGGCCGTGGCCTTCATTTTCTCTTCCGTGGTTTTAAAAACATCGTTTACCATGTCAGCTCTCACTTGTTACCAGAGTACCTATGGGCTTACCGAGGACGGCCTTGATCAGGCCGTCTTTAGCCTCGGGGTCAAAGACGATGATAGGCAGTTTGTTATCCAGACAGAGTGACAGGGCGGTGGTATCCATTACCTGTAAACGCATGCTCAAGGCTTTGAGATGCGATATCTTGGCGAACTTTTTAGCCTTAGGGTTTTTACGAGGGTCGGCCGAGTAGATGCCATCCACGTTGTTTTTAGTCATGAGGAGGACTTCGGCGCAGATTTCAATGGCGCGTAAAGCCCCGGCGGTGTCCGCCGTCATGTAGGGGTTGCCGGTGCCGCCCGCAAAAATGACCACCCGGCCTTTTTCCAGGTGGCGGATGGCGCGCCGCCGGATATAGGGCTCGGCCACCTGCCGGATATCCAGGGCCGATTGTGTCCTGGTATCCACGCCTTCCCTTTCCAGGACATCCTGTAAAGCCAGTGCATTGATGACCGTCGCCAGCATACCGGCGTAGTCGGCGGTGACCCGGTCCATCCCGTCGGCTTCGGCCTGATACCCCCGCCAGATATTACCCCCGCCGACGACAATGCCAACGCCGACGCCCATCTCCGTGACCTGTTTAATCTGCCTGGCTATTTTGACCAGAGTGGGATTGTCGATTCCATAGCTTTGCCCGCCGCGCAGGGCCTCGCCGCTAAGTTTGAGCAGTACTCGCTTGTACTTAGGTTCTGGCATATTCATATTCACTAGCTACTTAATTCGTATCTGGTGAACCGGCGTACTTTAATGTTTTCTCCTGTTTTCGCGATGGTCTCGACGATGATGTCTTTAATGATTTTGGTGGGGTCCTTGATAAAAGGCTGGGACAGAAGGCAGGCTTCCGCGGGGTCGGCCGCTTCGCCTTCAGGTATTTCTTCTTCGGAAACATACTTCGGCGCTAGGGCCGCCACCTGCATGGCGATATCGTGCACCAGGCACTTGAACTCTTCGGTACGGGCGACGAAGTCGGTCTCACAGTTGACTTCCACCAGGGCGCCGATGCGTCCGGCGGTATGGATATAGGCGTCTACCAGTCCCTGCATGGTAGAGCGTTCCGATTTTTTCTGTGCCTTAACCAGCCCCTTTTCTTTAAGAATTGTCAGGGCTTTTTCTACATCTCCTTCGGTAGCTGCCAGCGCGCCCCGGCAGTCCATAATGCCGGCGCCGCACTGTTCTCTTAATTCCTTAATCATCTGTGTGGTAATTTCCAAATAGTCCTCCTTACACCTCATCCGGTGTAAAAATAAACGGCTCCTTGGTCTCTGGTGGAGCGGCTTCCACTGTCTCCGCTTCGGTTTCTTCGGCCGCCTTTTCTTCGATAATCTCGGTCGGGATGGCTGCCGCCAGACCGGCCTTACCTTCGAGGACGGCATCGGAAATCTTGCTGCAGATAAGCTTGATAGCGCGGATGGCGTCATCATTAGCGGGAATGGGATGGTCGACTTCATCGGGGTTACAGTTCGTGTCCACGATGGCGACTACCGGTATGCCCATGCGCTTGGCTTCGGCCAGGGCTATCCTTTCCTTGGTGGGGTCGATGATGAAAAGCGTGCCCGGGAGGACCGTCATCTCCTTGAACCCGCCCATCTGCTTGTTCAACCGTTCGATTTTTTCATTGAGCTTCTTGATTTCTTTCTTGGTCAGCCGGCCGAACTCGCCGCGGGCCTGCTGGTCTTCCATGCGGACGAGCTGGTCGATACGCGCCTGGATGGTGGCGAAGTTGGTAAGCATCCCGCCCAGCCAGCGCTGGTTAACGAAGTACATGGCGCAGCGGGTCGCTTCTTCTTTGACGGAATCCTGGGCCTGTTTCTTGGTACCGACGAAGAGGACCGAACCGCCGCTGGCGACTACCTCGCGGATGAAAGCGCAGGCTTTATCCAGCATGACGACGGTCTTTTCCAGGTCGATAATGTGGATGCCATTACGCTTGGTAAAAATGTAGTTTTTCATCCGGGGGTGCCAGCGACCCGTTTGGTGGCCGAAGTGCGCCCCGGCCTCAAGGAGCTGTTTGATGGTGGCTGTATCTGGCAATTTAGGTTAACCTCCCATAGTATATTAATCATAAGAATCAGGAGATTCAGTCTGACAAACAGTATATCATATCTGGCCTTATATCGGCAATAGCTTATGTTAAGATAATGACATGTAATCTCACTTGTATTTGGCTGTGCGAGAGTCAAGCATATTTTCATCGTCAAAAGCAAGGGGATAGGGCCGTGGTTGAGCACCATATTGCGAGATATTTCCTTTTTTGCTATGATATTTAGGGTAAACAGTGTGAGGAATGGATGTGTGGTGGCGGCTGTTAAACCGTAAAATATCAATCTGTCATTACCTCTGAATGGAAAGGCACCCATTCTTAGAAAAGGAGATGTATTATGGCACAAAAAAAACATGCGGTAATCGTCGGCGGGGGGACCAGTAAATTCGGTGTCAGGCAGGCTACGTTGTTTGATATGCTCCAGGAAGCCGCCAGAGCCTGCGCCGACGATGTCCCCGGGTTTAAACCTTCTGATGTTGACGGGCTCATCATAGCCACGACCATGGCAGGCAGGCATTCCGCGGCACTAAATACCGCGCCCCTGGTGGCGCACAGGTTGGGACTCAGTCCTACCTCCATCTGTATCCGCGTTGATACGCTATGCGCCGGCTCTAACTCGGGGATAATTGTAGCCAAAGGGCTGGTGGAGAGCGGCATCTCCGAGGTGGTGCTGGTGACCGGCGCCGAGAAGGTATATATGCCCCAGCGATGGGAAACGAACTATACCCAGTTGATGGTCAACGACCATGATTGGGACTCCGCGATGGGTCTGGGCGTGCCGCCTCCGTTCTTCGCCATGATTGCCAGGATGCACATGAAACGCTACGGGACCACCAAGGAGCAGATGGCCCATGTATCCGTGACCAATTATAACTACGGCACGGATAGTCCCAAAGCCCATTTCGGCGGCAGAACGTTGACGATCAAGGAAGCCCTCGAAGCCAGGATAATCGCCGAACCCTTTGGCCTGTATGATTGCTGCCCGCTCTCCGACGGCGCTTCGGCGGTTATTATCGCCTCGGAGGAACGCGCTAAAGACATGTCTGACAGGCCACTGGTCTACCTGCGCGGTTCCGGACAGCATGCGCAGCATAGCATGTCCTCCGGTTGGCCCGGCGAGACACTGGCCGAGTGGCCCCACCTTAAGAAAGCCGGAGAGGTGGCTTTTAAAAATGCCCAGATTACCCCCAAGGATATTGACGTCGCCCAGACGCACGATTGCTTCACTATTTCGGAAGTTATCGAGCTTGAAGAGCTTGGTTTCTGCCCGAAGGGTGAGGGTGGCGCTTTTGTTGCCTCCGGGGCTATGAATCTCGACGGTGCTATACCAACCAATACCGACGGGGGACTGCTTGTTTACGGGCATCCCTTTGGAGCTTCTGGTGCGCGCCAGGCCCTCGAGATATGCAAACAACTTCAGGGACGTGCTATTCACCAGGTCAAAGACCCCGTGTTCGGGCTGACGCATAATTTAAGCGGCACCTGCGCCCAGCATACCGTGGTCATTTATGGTAAAGAACCGGTTAAATAAAAAGCCGGGACTGAAGTAAGGATGATTTTTTGACAAAGTCATTCTCGGGCTTGTCCCGGGGGTTCAGGTAAATCTTCCTTCACAGGATACCGGACTTTGCCGGGATGGCTGTAATAGAAAAAATTTTTCTTGAATGAGGAGAACGAAGATGGCAGAGATACAGAAGGCACAGGTAGAGGCTACTCCGGCCCTCGACGGGACTTATATTGCCGAGATGGATATGTGGCCGCTGGAATGCCAGGAATTCAACCGCAACTACGAGTTCTACGAGCACCTGAAACAGGGCAGGTTTACCACCACCAAATGTAAGCAGTGTGGATATATTGCTTTTCCTCCGGGCGTCATCTGCCCCAAGTGCTGGTCTGAAGACCTGGAATGGGTGGATTTGCCGAAAAAAGGCAGAGTGGTCGTTTTTACCGAGACACAGGCCGGAGCCCCGATTGGTTTTCCGTCGCCACTTATCATGGCCTGGCTGAACTTCGGCGAGGGAGCTCCGCTCAAGCACCTGCTGGGGCGCATTATCAACACCAAGGAAGGCGAGCTCAAGGAAGGCGACGAGGTGCAGTTTGTAACGTTCGAAATTCCTGCGCACCCGATAGAAGTCAAGAAAGACATCAAGATAGTTGAACGGGTCTACTACGCTTTCGAGCCGGTAAAGAAATAGGCGTTAAGGGATTTTTAGCATTGGAAATACTAAACTTTCTTGAGTGTCATTGCGAGGGCGAAGCCCGTGGCAATCCCTATCATCGGATTAAATTTATCAGCGGGATTGCCGCGCTGCGCTCGCAATGACAAAACGTCTCTAGCCGCCATGATAGGCTATGTGTTTAACAAAAGAAAGGGGCATATATTATGAAAGAGATAAAGAACGTCGCGGTGCTCGGGGCGGGGGCGATGGGGGCGCAGATAGCGGCGCTGGCGGCTGAAGCCGGCTATAACGTCAAGGTCAGGGACATCGAGGAGAAGTACCTGGAGCGCGGCCGTCAGACCATCACCGAGATGTATGATAAGCGCATCAAGCGGGGCTATTTTACCGAGGACAAAAAGAAAGCTGTCTTTGGCAAACTGAAATTCCTCGTCGATGTCAAAGAAGCGGTCAAGGATGCCGATATCATCATCGAGGCCGTGCCTGAAATCATGGACCTGAAAAAGAGCGTCCTTAAAGAAGCTACCGCCCTCTGCCCGGCTGACTGCGTTTTCGCCACCAATACTTCGTCCTTGAGTATCGCCGAGATGTCCACGGCCGCTAAAAAACCTGAACTCGTCGTCGGCACGCATTATTTTAATCCCCCCAGCCGTATGGCCCTGCTGGAAATCGTCCACGGTGATAAGACCAGCAAAATGGCTATCGATGTTGCTGAAAAGGCAGCTATCGCCATGGGAAGGGATGTCGTCCATGTCAAGGACGTGCCGGGTTTCGTCGCCAACCGGATTTTCTGCAACATGTGCAATGAAGCCGACTGGGCTTTGGCGCAGGGCGAGGGCAAAAGCGCCCTGGAGATAGACTCGGCGATAAAATACAAGCTGGGGATGCCCATGGGTATGCTCGAGCTCCAGGACACCCTGGGTGGCGGCTCGATAGATACCCAGTTCCACGTCATGGAGTACTTCGGCGAGACGATGGGCAAGAGCTACGGCCCCGCCCCGATACTCGTCAAGCTATTCAAGGAAAAGAACTGGGGCAGGAAGACAGGCAAGGGTTATTATGACTGGTCCGGCGGCAAGACCAACGAACTCCCGATGAATGCCGGCGCCGGCTTCGACCCCATCCGGGTGCTGGCCACTGCCGTCAACGAGGCCGCTAAATTAATCGAAATGAAGGCCACCACCCGCGAAGAGATAGACACGGCGGTATTGCTTGGCCTGAACTACCCGCGGGGCATCCTGCGCATGGCCGACAGCTATGGCCTGGACGTTATCGTCAACGAACTGAACCGGCTCTACGAGAAATATAACAAAGAAGACAGGTACAGAGCTTCTTCGGTGCTGACGAAGCTCGTCAAGCAGGGCAAGCTGGGGCGTAAGAGCGGCGAAGGATTTTACACCTACGGACCCGGCGAATACGAGTCAGTCAAACTGGATATCAATGCTAAGACAAAAGTTGCTAAACTCATCCTCAACCGCCCCAACCGCGCCAATGCTTTCAACGCCGACATGATGTCGGAGTTGAATAAGGCACTCGGCGAGCTGGAAAAGAACCCCGACGCCCGGTGCGTCGTCATTACCGGCGCCGGTGCCAACTTCTGCGGCGGCGCCGATGTCTCCGCTTTCGCCTCCGGCAAGGTGGAGGATGCTTTCAACTTCAGCGAGGCGCCTCATGACGTCTTCACCCGGATTGAGACCTATCCCAAGCCGGTCATTGCCGCCATCAACGGCGCGGCCATGGGCGGCGGGCTGGAACTGGCCCTGGCCTGCGATATCAGGGTGATGAGCGCCAGGGCGCAACTGCGCCTGCCGGAAATAACCCTCGGGCTTCTCCCCGGGGCCGGCGGCACGCAGCGTCTCGGCAGGCTTATCGGCTGGGCGCACGCCCGTGAGATGATACTCCTCGCCGATCCCGTCATGGCGGACAAGGCCCTTAGCTGGGGGCTGGTCAACTTCACCGCCGAGCCGGACAAGTTCAACGCGCTGGTGGAGGAAATCGCGGCAAAACTGGCCAACGGCGCCCCCCTGGCGCAGAAACTGGCCAAAGGCCTGCTTTACTATGGCGCCCAGGCTGACCAGCGGTCAGCCCTTTACCTGGAAGCGGCGATATCCGGGGATATTGCCCTGACCGAAGACCTGAATGAAGGCCTGACGTCCATGAACTACCGCCGCACGCCGAAGTTTACCGGCAAGTAGGGATACGATAAAACGTCATTGCGAGCGTAGCGTGGCAATCCCTATCATCGGACAAGGTATATCATGGGGACTGCTTCATCGCGGAGTTTACACTGAGCGAAGCGAATGTGCTCTTCACAATGACAAATGATAGATGGGAGTCTACCTTGGACTTTAAGTTTACTCCGGAAGAAGAGGCTTTCCGTCAAGAGGTAGCCGCTTTTCTGGATAAAGAAGGACCACAGGAATGGCAGAAAAGGAAGGTCAGCTTCTTTGATATGTCCAGCCAGGAAAACTGGATTGCCATCCATCGGGATATGTCGCGAAAACTGGGCGCCCGAGGCTGGCTATCCCTGCATTGGCCCAGAGAATACGGCGGTCAGGGATTATCTCCCTTTTATCGCCTGATTCTCCGGGAAGAGCTGGCTAAACATCACTGCCCGGGCTATCATTCGCTGTCGGTGGACTTCGTCGCTCCGGCTATCTTGCTTAAAGGTTCGGATGCACAAAAGAAACGCCATCTGCCAGGAATTGCCTCGGGCGAGGTCATGTGGTGTGAGTGTCTCAGCGAACCCGGTCACGGTTCCGACCTGGCATCCCTGGAGACCTTTGCCAGAGAGGAAGGCGATTGCTTCGTGGTAAATGGGCAGAAGACCTGGACCACCTATGCTCACTTTGCGGACTGGGCGTTTCTCTTGGCACGGACTGACCGACAGGCCCAGCCCAATTACCGCGGTCTCACCTTTTTCCTGGTCGATATGCGCACCCCGGGTATCACGGTAAACCCTATTATTAACATGGCCGGTCATCATGATTTTAACGAAGTATTTTTCGATGAAGTCCGCATTCCGAAAGAAGATGTCGTGGACGATGTGAATCGAGGCTGGTATGTGGCCATGTCTGTACTGGACTTTGAACGCACTTCAGACCTGGGTTATGCCATTGCCGGGACGCTGCTCAATGATATCGTGGAGTATGCCCGCGAACTGGATATTCTGGATGCCGATAATAAAAGACGGATGGCAGAATTGGTCGTTGAATGTGAAGTCGCCCGTCTCACCCATTATCATGTAACCTGGATGCAGTCTCAAGGAAAAGTTACCAACTATGAAGCTGCCATGTGTAAATTGCTCGGCTTTGAATCTATTCAACGTGTGGCTGAATTCGGGATGAAGGTCTTTAAACATTATGGACTCCTGTCCGATGCCTCTTCTCTGGCGCCTTTATACGGACGCATATCTTCCTGCTATTTGCGCTCGTTTGGTCATAGCATGGAAGCCGGTACTTCGGAAATAGACCGGGATGTGATTGCCCAGCGCGGTCTGGGCCTGCCGCGCCTGCGCTGAATATTAAGGATGGAATTATCGGAGGCTTAACGTGGACTTCGCCCTCAACGAGCAGCAGGAAATGATGCAGACCATGGCGCGGGACTTCCTGACCGCCGAATACCCCGATAAAGTCCTCAAGGCCATGGTAAAGGATGAAAAGGGCTATACGCCGGAGCTGTGGAAAAAGCTGGCGGGGACTAACCTTACCGGCCTGGCCATACCGGAGGAATATGGTGGGGTGGGGGACTTCCTGGATTTGACCGTCGTGCTGGAAGAGATGGGGCGCGCCTGCTTCACCGGCCCGTTTTTCGCCACTGTTGTCCTGGGCGCAGGCACAATTATCGAGGCCGGCAGCGAGGCGCAGAAAAAGGAATTCCTCCCGCGCATCGCTGAAGGGAAATGCATCGTCACTTTAGCTTTGACGGAAAACACCGCTCAATACACGCCGGACGCTGTAAAGGCCAAAGCAACCAAACAGGGCGAGGACTATGTTATCAGTGGAACGAAGCTCTTTGTCCCGGACGCGCCGTCGGCCGATTATCTGATATGCGTTGCCCGGACATCAGGATCTGATAATCCTGAAGATGGTATTACCCTGTTTTTAGTTGACATAAATATCCCGGGAATGGCCGCCAAGCCGCTCCAAACTGTTGACGGGGACAAACAGGCCGAGGTCGTCTTCGATAATGTAAAAGTGGGGGCGGACAGCGTTTTGGGTGAGGTAGATAATGGTTGGGCTCATGTCGAAAAGATAATCCAGAAAGCCGGCGTGGCCCGTTGTGCCGAGATGGTCGGGATGGCGCAAAAAGCGCTGGACATTTCTTTAGAGTACGCAAAAGAGCGAATAGCCTTCGGCCATCCCGTCGGCGCTTTCCAGAGCATCCAGCACCGCTGCGCTGATATGCTCATCGACCTGGAAGGCTCGCGGTTCGTTACCTATCAGGCGGCCTGGAGAATCAATGAAAACCTGCCCGCCGAGCGCGAGGCGGCCATCGCCAAAGCGTGGGTCGGCCAGGCCTGCCAGCGTATTATGGCCTCCGCCCACCAGGTCCACGGCGCGATAGGCTTCACGGAAGACCATATCCTTCATTATTACACCAAGAAGGCCTGCGCCAGTGAGTTCAGCTTCGGCGACGTGGACTATAATTTGGCAAAGCTGGCGATATTATAAATAGAAGGAATAACAGTCAAATGTAATATTCGAAAGCCCCGGTAAATCGGGGCTTTTGTTTTTTGGAATTTTTGACCGCCGGGCCGGTTGTGATACTATTACGAAGGAATTGATATAGAGAATTCAGGAGGACAGCGTGATGTTACCTAAGGAAATTATTAAACTGGAAATCAATGTCCCCGTGACCATGAGGGACGGTACGGTGCTCTACGCCGATGTCTGGCGGCCTGACGCCGCGGGCAAATACCCGGTCATCCTGACCCGCACGCCTTATAATAAAAACCTCCAGTTCCCTGTCCGGGCCGGTTACATGAATCCGCAAAGGCTGGCGCGGGCTGGTTACGCCGTGGTAATCCAGGACACGCGCGGCACCGGCGACTCTGAAGGCAAGCCCTTTTTCTGGAAGCAGGAAGTCGAAGACGGCTATGATACCGTGGAAGGGATGGCGGCCCAGCCCTGGTGTGACGGCAACGTGGGTATGTACGGCTTCTCTTACTTCGGGTACACCCAGTGGGCCGCCGCCGCCGCCCGCCCGCCCCCTCACAAGGCTATCTGCCCGGGGATGACTTATCATATCCCGCGTTCGTTCCCCTTATCTGCCAGAGGCGATACCTTCAAGCTGCAGATTCACCTGGGATGGTGTCTGGGGCGTACGCTCGGGGAACTAATGCGCCGCAATCTGCCACCACAGGAAATGATGGCTACTCTCAAACGAATTATCTACCTGACGGACACTATTAAGGAACAGTTCCGCTACCTGCCGATGAAAGACTCCCCGGCGGTAAAAATCGTCGATGAGATGGGGATGATGCCCCGTTACGCGGATATCCTTGCCCATGCCGATGATGACAGTTACTGGGAAGGAATCGGGGGCCCTTTACCGCTGGAAAAGCTCGAAATACCTGTTTTCCATATCGCCGGGTGGTACGACACGGAGATGACGCCCGGGGTCATCAACAGCTACCGGAAGATTAAAGATGAAGGGTCTGCCTTGCAGAAGCTGCTTATCGGCCCCTGGATTCACTCGGGCGATATGCTGAACATCGTCGGGCAGCTGGATTTCGGCCTGATGTCCAGCGGGATGCTGGCCGATATCACCGGGATGCACATCCGCTGGTTTGACCGCTGGCTGAAGGGGAAAGACAATGGCGTTGACAGAGAACCCCCGGTACGCATTTTCATCATGGGCGAAAATACCTGGAGAGATGAGGACGAGTGGCCGCTCGCCCGCACGAAATATACCAGCTGCTATTTCCACAGCGGCAGCCAGGCCAACACCCGCTCCGGCAACGGCGCTTTAAGCTTTAACACGCCGGGCGACGAGCCGTCCGACAGCTTCCTCTATGACCCGAGGAACCCGGCGCCGTCGAACGAGATGGGCATGGGCGCCTTCGACCAGCAGTGGATTGAAGAACGCCCGGATATCCTGGTGTATACGTCGGAACCCCTGGAAAATGACCTGGAGGTGACCGGGCCGGTGCGGATTAAGCTCTACGCCGCTTCTTCGGCGGTGGACACCGATTTCACCGGCAAGCTGGTGGATGTCTGGCCGGAAGGTACAGCCTATCATGTCGCGGAGGGCATCGTCCGGGCGCGCTACCGCCGGTCGTCATTGAAAGCGGAGTTGCTCACGCCCGGCGATGTCTATGAATACGAAATCGACCTGGGTGCCACGTCCAACGTTTTTAAAGCCGGACACCGGCTGCGCGTGGAAATCTCCAGCAGCCATTTCCCCAAGTGGGAGAGGAACCTCAACACGGGCCGTCCCATGGGCGAGGACGCCGGCTCGCAGATTGCCGCACAGACGGTCTACCACGATAGCCGCCGCGCCTCCCATATCGTGCTGCCGGTTATACCTCGATGAAACTTTTCTATGGGATACCCAGCTTTGTATTCTACGCGCGTACGTGGTAAAATTTTGAACAATGCCTGGCCAGAAATTCACCGTCGTTTTCCAGCCCTCGGGCGTCCGGGGCAAAGTCGCTGAAGGCGCAACCATTCTGGAGGCCGCCCGTGCTCTCGGCGCCCCCCTCGAAAGCGTCTGCGGCGGCAAGGGTACCTGCGGCAAGTGCAAGATAAAAATCGAAGAAGGCCATTTCGCCAAGTACGGCGTAAGCTCGTCGCTGGCATCTATAGAGACTGTCAAAGAAGTGCCGCAAAAACTACTGCCCAGACAGCAGTTCAAGCAGGGCTACCGGCTTGCCTGTCAATCGCAAATTAATGGTGACGTGGTGGTCTTTATCCCCGAGGAGAGCCGCCAGGGCCAGCAGGTGGTGCGTAAAGAGGCCACCGCAAGAAAAATCAGCCTCAAACCGGCCGTCAAGAAATACTACGTTGAGCTGAAAGCCGCTACCCTGCACGACCCCCTCGGCGATTTCGAGCGCGTCCGGGCGGCGTTGAAGAAAAAGTACAGATTTATCGACCTTACTATCGATTTTCCGGCCCTTCTCAAGTTCCAGGACACGGTGCGCCGGGGAAAATGGAAGGTCACCGTATCCGTCTGGCAAGATAAGGAAATCATTGACGTCGCCGCCGGTAATAAAGCTAAAGCCTGCGGCCTGGCGGTGGATATCGGGACGACTACCGTGGCCGGCTACCTCTGCGACCTGGCCACCGGCGAGGTACTGGCCACCGACGCCATGATGAACCCGCAGGTGGCTTACGGCGAGGACGTGATGTCCCGCATCGGCTACGCGGTAAAAAGTAAAGACGGCCTGAAAAAGCTCAATCAGGTCATCATTAAAGTACTGAACCAGATTGCCTCGAAGGTTGCCGCCAGGGCTGGCGTGGGACGCGCGGATATCATTGATATGGCCGTGGTGGGCAACACCTGTATGCACCACCTCTTCCTTGGCCTCGACCCGGAGCCGCTGGGAAGGTCGCCCTTCGTGCCTGCTTTACACCACTCGCTGGATGTCAAGGCGCGCGACCTGGGCTTGATGATAGCGCCGGGCGCCTATGTCCACGTCCTGCCTATCGAGGCGGGCTTCGTCGGCGCGGATAACGTCGGCGTGCTCATCGCCGAGGAGCCTTATAACCAGGATGAAATGGTGCTCATTATCGATATCGGCACCAACGGCGAGCTTATCCTGGGCAACAGGAAGAAGTTACTCTCAACCTCCTGCGCTACCGGTCCGGCCTTCGAGGGGGCGGAGATAAGGCACGGGATACGGGCCGCTCCCGGCGCCATCGAGAAAGTTGAAATCGACCCGGACACAAAGGAAGTGCGGTTCAAGGTCATCGGTAACGAAAAATGGAACACCGAAGATAAAAATATCGGCGCCCGGGGTATCTGCGGCTCCGGTATCTTCGATTGCGCCGCGCAGATGTTTCTCGCCGGCATTATCGACAAAAGTGGCCGTTTCAATAAAAAGATGGAGACGCCGCGTTACCGCGTCAGCGGTAAAGAGCCTGAATTCGTTATCGCCTACGCTAAAGAGACAGCCATCGGCCGTGATATCGTTATCTGCCAGAAAGATATCCGCGCCATCCAGCTCGCCAAGGGCGCTATGTATTCCGGCGCAAAAATTATGATGCAAAAGCTGGGCGTCCGTAAGCTCCACCGGGTCATTCTGGCCGGTGCTTTCGGGAGTTATATCGATAAAATGTCAGCGGCGGTCATCGGCCTGTTCCCGGACTGCGACCCGGAGCGCGTCTCGGCGGTGGGCAATGCCGCCGGCGACGGCGCCCGCATGGCCTTGCTGAACGTGGACAAAAGAACCGAGGCCGATATACGCGCCCGGCAGGTGGCATACATCGAGCTGACGGTGGAGCCGGATTTTAACCGGGAATTTACTAAAGCCCTTGTCTTCCCGCACCAGGAAGACGGGTTCCCTCACCTTAAGAAGCTGTTGCCGGGCTCATAACACGCTTCGAATATTGGCCCCCATTTGTGATATTAGTCCTATAAAGGACAGGAAGTACTTTATTAAACTTAAGAATAACATCATGAGCTATACTATCAGCGCTGATAGCCTGGACAAAATTGGACTGTACTGGCATGGCCCCGGACGCCATCTGGATTGGTCTTCGGTCTTTGTATTGCCGCCGTGGCTCGAAGCCTGGTGGCAGACATTCGGCGCGGGCTCGGAGGTTTACGTGCGGACGGTACGGCAGGGTGAAAATATCATCGGCATCGCGCCCTTGAGGAAGAAGGAAGATACCGTCTTATTTATCGGCGATACTGATGTCTGTGACTACGGTGATTTTATCGTAGCCCCCGGTCAGGAAGAGGATTTTTTCAGCGTAATGCTGGATGATTTGGAAAGAAGTGGTGTTAAGCAGCTCGACCTGAAACTAGTGCGGCCGGATGCTACCGTGATGAGAAACCTCGTCCCTCTGGCCGGCGTCCGTGGCTATGAAGTTGTTACCACGCCGGAGGATGTCACCGTGGCGATGGAACTGCCGCCGACCTGGGATGAGTATCTGCAGTCTTTGAGCACCAAACAGCGCCACGAGGTCAAACGCAAATTGAGGAGATTGCAGGAAACCGGCGACGCAGTGTATCGTAGTATCGAAGATGCGGCATCCATGGCCGGTACGCTGGACACTTTCTTTCGGATGTTCGTGGAGAGCCGGCAGGATAAAGCCGCCTTCCTGACGGAGCAAAGAAAATCGTTTTTCCGGCGGCTGGCCGCCGGCATGGCGGCGGACGGTCTGCTGCGGCTCGGCGTCCTCGACCTTGATGAAAAGCCGGTAGCGCAGATTGTGTGTTTCGATTATGATAGCTGCGTCTATCTGTATAACAGCGGTTACGACCCGGACCATGTTTCCTTGAGCGCCGGGCTGCTAAGCAAGGTCCTGGCGATTAAAGACAGCATCGAGAAAGGCCGGCGAAAATTCGACTTTCTCAAGGGTGCGGAGATATATAAATACCGCCTGGGGGGTAAAGAGGTGCCCCTGTACCGGTGTCTGATAAATCTGAAAAAGTGAAGGGGAGCCAATGACTTCAAATAAACTTAATATCGCGATGCTCGCCGCCCATAGCTGCCCGGTGGGGGAACTGGGCGCTAAAGACACCGGCGGCATGAGCGTCTATATCCTGGAAGTCGCCCGGGAGATGAGCCGGCAGGGGCATACCGTGGACGTCTATACCCGCGTCCATGACCCCGCCGATACCGTCATTGTTGACCTGGGTGAAGGGGCCAGGCTCATTCACGTGAAGGCAGGCCAGGAAGCCAGGATAGACAAGCTGGAGGTCTATTCCTGCCTGCCGGAGTTCACCCGTAACCTGGAAAGTTATCGTAGAGACAACGGTTTGAGCTACGACCTGGTCTTCAGCCATTACTGGCTTTCCGGCCTGGTGGGGCAGTATCTCCAGCGGTGGTGGCGAGTGCCCCATGTTATCAAGTTCCATACTCTGGGCGCTGTGAAGAACGCCATCGGCATCGGGGAGGGTGACCCCGAACTGCGTATTGCCAGCGAGAAGGAATTGATTGATAGCTGCCAGGGTATCATTACATCGACGAACAGAGTCAAAAACGAGCTAGTACGCTATTATGGCGCCACTCCGGACAAAGTAAGCGTCGTGCCGTGCGGCGTGAACATGGCGCTGTTTCAACCCGTGGCCAGGACTCTCGCCCGGCAGAGGCTGGGACTGAATGACGAAAGGATATTGTTGTTCGTCGGCAGGCTCGACCCGCTCAAGGGCGCTGACCGGTTTTTACAGGCTATCCCGCACCTGAAGAATATCGATAACCTAAGACTTATCGTCATTGGTGGCGATAATTCCAGCCGTGATGAAGTGGAAAAACTGCAAATGCTGTCCGCGGTGCTGGGGATTAGGGATAGAGTTAACTTCCGGGGCACGATCAAGCAAGCGGAGCTGCCGTATTTCTACAGCGCCGCCGATGTCTGCGTGGTGCCATCTTATTATGAAAGCTTCGGCCTGGTCGCGCTGGAAGCGCTGGCCTGCGGCACGCCGGTGGTAGCTAGTGATGTCGGCGACCTCAAAAATTTCATCCGGCAGGGTAAAACAGGCTACGTGGTGGCTACAAATGACCCAGTCAGGCTGGCAGATGGTATTAGCCGCGTAATCTCGTGGCCGCCGCGGGATATGGAGTCGGCGCTTATGATTCGGTCGTCAGTGAACCGGTATAGCTGGGGCAACATCACCCGGGATATCACCAGCGAAATTTACCGGGTGTATGACAGCTGGCTGTCTCCAGTGGCCTAGATAGTTATTGTTTCGGAATTTCACGCTAAAATTGTACCCGTGACTGTTATTATTATAAAATAATTGGTATCCACCCTAAATCAAGGAGCTACGCGTATCTATGAGTGAGCCGGTTTATCTGATGGTTATCTCTCCCCATCCCGATGATTCGGAGTTCGGCGTCGCCGGGACGGTGGCCCGCCTGACGCAGGAAGGCAAACGGGTGGTCTATGTCATCTGCACCAACGGCGATAAAGGCACCAGCGACCGGAAAATGAAGCCCGAGAAGCTGGCTAAAATCCGGGAAGAGGAGCAGCGGGCTGCAGCGAGATTGCTGGGCGTCAGCGAAGTGGTTTTTCTGGGCTACCCGGACCAGAGCCTGAATGATACCGACGAGTTCCGGAAAGCCCTCGTTCGCGTTATCCGTCAATACCGGCCCCAGGTGGTGGCCACCGCCGACCCGTACCGGAAGTACATGTGGCACCGTGATCACCGGGTTACCGGGCAGGTGGCGGCGGACGCGGTGTTCCCCTTTGCACGCGACCATTTATCTTACCCGGAAATGTTAGCGGAGGGACTTGAACCGCACAAAGTCAGGGAGATGTGGTTCTGGGGTACTGACGACCCCAATTTCCGCTCGGATATTACGGCGACAATCGATACCAAGATAGCTGCCCTGGGCTGTCATCAAAGCCAGGTGGGCGATGTGCCGCCGGAGATGAGGGAAAGGTTACTGAACTTCGCCAGGATGAACGCTAAGGGCGAAAAGTTCGAGCTGGCGGAAGCCTTCCATCGTGTGGAGATGCGGTACTGAACGGTCTGTGCTGGCTACGTAGAAAGCCAGAGGACATCCCCGCACAGGTTGTCTGGGTGCCGGCGTGAAGCGAAGGCGGCGTATTCAGTGCCGTGGCGTCGGCGGCATGGGCGGCCAGCGGTACTTTCAACCGCGAGCGCAATGAGACCAGCGTGCCGGTGTGGTCATAGTGGTCGTGGGTGAGCAGGATATACCGCGGTACAGTGCCCTGCAGGGCATCAATTATCCCGGAAACATCCGCGGGGGCGTCCACCACCAGGCTTTGCTGTGTCTTTTTACACAACAGGGTATAGAAATTGGTCTCATAGGGGCCCAGGACAAGCCTCTCGATAAGGATATCATTCTCATTGATAATGATTGTCATGAAGCTAACTCAAAGATATTATTTAATCAACCTCACCCCCTGACCCCCTCTCCAATCTTGGAGCTTTGTATCAAATGTCATTCTGAGGAGCGAAGCGACGAAGAATCTCGGGGTAAGGCGGGGCGCCGTACGTATAAACCCCACCACTCCTAGACCCTTCGCGGAGTTTATCCTGAGGGTAACCGAAGGGCTCAGGGTGACATTTAAAGGCACTTTTGATACAACACCCCAATCTTGGAGAGGGGGAAGAGATTTTAGAGAGGGGGCGAAGCCCCCTCTCGAGCAACACTCCCCCTTCCCTTGGCAAGGGAAGGGGGTAAGGGGGATAGGTTCTTACCTCCTATTTATTTTGCTTAATAGCGTGACAATAGGTTAGTATAAGTATTGAATAGTATAACACCTGAAGAATGATGAAACAAAGAATCGCCCATCTGGCTTCCAGCCTGTTGAATCCTTTCCTGGTCAGCTTTATCACCGTCATTTTCATCGTCCTGGATACCGCCGAAAGTGTGCTTGATATCCTGAAATGGACGGTAATCGTGCTGGCGCTTAGCGTGCTGCCGGTGTTTTCATTTATCTTGTTCCAGGTACGCCGCAAAAAGCTTGACAGTATTTTCCCGGAATCGCAGGGGCAGCGCAAGACGATTTACTTCCTGGCGAGCGCGGTAGCGGCCGTCGGCTGCGGGGTGATGTGGTGGATTCAGGCGCCCAAGCTGCTTACTGCCTCTTTTACCGCCGGCCTGACGGCGATAGTCATATTCATGTTCATCAACCTACATTGGAAAATAAGTCTGCATACTGCCTTTACGGCTGCCGCTGCCACGATATTGACACTGGCCTATGGAGCTAAAGCAGCCTGGGTATTCGTCTCACTGCCGATAGTGGCCTGGGCGCGGTTGGAGTTAAGGCTGCATACGCCGGCGCAGGTAGCCGCAGGCGCGGTACTGGCGGCCGGGATAATTATCGGCATAACCTGGGGGTTAGGCGCGGTAGGTTAGTCCCGGGGTACCACGATAGTTTACGGGCATTTTTAAGATATCGGATGATACCTGGTTCTTTATTGAGTCTTGTGCCTGCCCTTGACCGGCCGCACCAGCAGGAGGGGAGTGCTCCCTTCATGAAGCACTTTCTGGGCGTTGCTGCCGAATATCCAGCGTCCGATACCGGACCGACCGTGAGTGGCCATCGCCACCATGTTGAAGTTGCCTTCCTCGGCCATTTTAATAATCTCGGCAGCTTCTTCATCGGCGGAGATTTCACTGAAGACAGCATTGACCTGCAGTCCCTGCGCTTTTAACCGGCTCCCCAGCTTTTCAATATAGGTTTGCCGGCGCTTTCTTTCTTTTTCAACGGCCATGAGGTTGGCTCTGGAGGGATAGGCGCTTAACCTGAAGTTGAACATGTGAAGCAGCGTCAGCGATAAATCTAGCTCGACGGCGAGGTAGTTGACGAACTTTAGTATCGATTCGCTTTCACGTGAGCCGTCCACGGGCACGAGGACCCTGGTCAATTTGACTTTGGAGACATCGGGCTGGCCTCCTTTGGCCCGGATGAGCAGCACCTGTTTACGGGTGGCGCTGACGACCTTGTTGGCCACATTGCCCAGAGCCCAGCGCCGCACACCGGATTTGCCCTGGGTGGCCAGGATAATAAGGTCGATTTTCTTTTTGTCGGCATAATCCAGGATTTCTTCGGAGGGGTCGCCTTTGAGTATAATATGGTCGACGGTGATTTCTCCGGCTTTGGTAGTTTCCCTGGCGGCTTTCTCTGCCTGCGCTTTAACCCTCAAGACGGTGTCCTTAAGATAACATTCGTACATGTGCTGCGAGGTCAGTTCATCCGGAGAGGAAACGTAAGCCAGTGTGAGCGAGGCCCGCAGTCTGCCGGTCAGCCTGGCGGCGTACCACAGAACGACTTCGGCTAACAGCGAACCATCGAGTGGTACCAGTATCTTGTTGTACATATTTTCACCTCCGTAATCCATTGAGGAAAGTAACTAATAAGTCATAACAGGATTTGTTGATGAACTGCACTATTATGGTTTAATCCACCTAATAATCCGGGTCATTTTCCTCCCCGTTGCTTACCATGGTCTCTTCATTAATATGCTCGCCGCTGACCTCCGCCGCCAGCACGGCGTCAAGCTGCTCCTTGAGGCGCGCGGCCCGGGGATAGCCGATGTGCAGTTTACGCTGAAGGAAGGACGTGGAAACATCGTTATATTGCCGGGCCAGCTCTTTGGCCTGCTCCAGAAGCGGGTCGCGGGGGTGGCCGCCGATGGTACCGGCCGGCGTGGTAGCGGTGAGCGTCTCCATTCTCAATTTGTCTGGCTCCTGGCTCTTCTGGCTCCCCCAGTAGTAGACCAGCCGCTCTATCTCGGCATCGGAGAGGAAGCAGCCCTGGAGGCGCTTGGGCTTGGCGGCCTCGGTGGGCATGTAAAGCATATCGCCGCGGCCCAGCAGCTTTTCGGCGCCGGCGCCGTCGAGGATGGTGCGCGAGTCCACCTGCGAGGTGACCGCGAAGCTGATGCGCGTGGGGAAATTGGCTTTAATCAGTCCGGTCACCACGTCCACGGAAGGACGTTGCGTGGCCACGACCAGGTGGATGCCGGTGGCGCGGGCCAGCTGCGCCAGCCGGCAGAGATTGGCTTCGACCTCGTCAAAGCCGGCCATCATCAGGTCAGCCAGTTCGTCGATGATGAGTACCAGGAAGGGCAGCTTTTCACTGCCGTGCTTGTTCTTGTTATATCCCTCGATGTGCCGGGCCCCGGCGGCGGCCAGCTTCTGATAGCGCTGGTCCATCTCCTGGCAGAGCCAGCGCAGGGCGGCCAGCGACTTGGTGGTCTCCACGATTACCGGCGTGGCCAGGTGGGGCAGACTGTTGTACTGTGTCAGCTCGACGCGCTTGGGGTCGACCAGGATAAAGCGGACATCGTGCGGGGTATTATGCAGAAGCAGGCAGCAGATGACGGTGTTCAGGCAGACCGTCTTGCCGCTGCCGGTAGCGCCGGCAATAAGCAGGTGGGGCATCTTGGTGAGGTCCCCGGCGATGGCCTCACCGCCGGCTCCCTTGCCCAGTGCCAGGGCCATTTTGGACTTGGCTAACAGCTTCTGAAAGGTGCTGGTCTCGACCACGCCGCGCAGGCTCACCATGTCGGAAATCGTGTTTGGCACCTCGATGCCGACGATGGACTTGCCCGGCACGGGGGCCTCAATCCTGATGGTGGGCGCCGCCAGCGCCAGCGCCAGGTCATTGGCCAGCGAGCTTATCCTTTCCACTTTGACCCTTGTCCGGGATATTTCTTCCCTCCGCACAACGATATTTCCATCCGGGTCTTTTTCTTTGATTTCGCGGTACTTGATGTCCCAGCCGGGCTCCACGCCGAACTGGGTAACGGTCGGGCCGGTATTTATCTGCACCACCCTGGCATCGACGCCGTAGCTCGCCAGCGAGTCTTCGATAAGCTTTTTCCGCTGCTGGTTATCGGCCTCGCTGAACGAGACCTCGGGGGTCATGTCCAGGATATCAGTGGTGGGCAAGCGCCAGCCATCGACGAGCACCCCGGTGGGCGACTGGCCGTATTTTTTCCAGACGTCCGCGGCCACCTGCTTGAGGTCCTGGGGCTGGCTGACGACAGTGGTGGTTGTCGTCACGGGCTTATGGGCACCCGGTCTTAAGGCGGCGGCTCTGGCCGCCAGTTCCTTTAACTTGTTCTGGGAACGTGTTACCTCCGGTGCCATTAAAGGCTGGTTCATCTCGGCCGGAAGAGGCGGTTTCTCTCCTACCGGCGTGCGGCTGGTAACCGGCCTCTGGATGGCAGTGGTGGGTGGCTGGATTACCTGTCGGGAAGGACGCCTGGCCGGCCTCTTGAAGTTGTCCAGCAGCCAGAAATAGAACCTTTTTATCGCCCGGGAGCTGGGACGCGGCACGATGAGGAAAGTGCCGATAATGATGAGGGCAATGATACGCAGAACGTAAATATAAGCGTGGTTCGGATACGCGATTACACCCTGTCCGAAGCTGCCGCCCTGCCCGTTAACAAACAGGTTGTTGGTAACATCGATAGTGGCCATGATTCCCCAGGCGGCCAGCGCGTAGGCGACGGCGCCCAGCCAGCGGTTCCATCGATATATTAATAGGCCGAGCCGGCGCCGCCAGCCGAGGATGAAGAGTGTCAGGGCAGCGGCGATAATAAAGGCCATGCCCCATCCGAAAATATGCACTCCCTTTTCGATGCTGGTTTCTATATCGCTCCAGAATATCACCACCAGCACGATGATAATTACCACCATGAGAATCTGGCGTATCGGTGTGCCGAACAGAAAGCGGAAGAAGCCGCCACCACTCTTTTTCCGGGACCTGGGTTTATCGTTTTTGGCCGCCGGTTTTCTGGTCATCGTGGCGGCCAGCCGTGCCCCTTTTCTGGCAGCGGGTCTTGTTTTTTTAACGGATTTTTTCCTGGCCATAGAGGTTGTAAACTCCCGGTATTATTATACCTTAACCATAAAGGGTAAAATCATCGGCCGGCGCTTGGTCTTATCGTAGAAGAACTTTTCCAGGGTGTCCTTGACCTTGGTGTTGATAAAGCTCCATTCGGACACGCGGCCGCCGCTGTGGTCGAGCGTCCTGGCCAGCAGCTCGCGGCTTTGGTCCATCATATCCTTGAACTCGCGGGTATCGATAAAACCCCGGGACACGATATCGGGGCGGCCCACAAGCTTGCCGGTCTGCCGGTTGACAGCTATAATCACCACGACGATGCCGTCCCGGGAGAGCATCCGGCGCGTGCGCAGGACTACCCCGCCGATATCACCCACGCTAAGGCCGTCCACGTAAACGTGCCCGGAGGCGACCTTGCCGTTCAATCTGGCGGCATTCGGGCCGAGCTCGAGGATTTCCCCGTCTTCCATAACGAAGATGTTGGCCGGCGGTATGCCCACCGACTCCGCCAGTCGGGCATGCAGGCTCAAGTGCCGGTACTCACCGTGGATGGGGACGAAGAACTTCGGTTTGACCAGGCTTAAAATGAGCTTGAGCTCTTCCTGGCTGCCGTGGCCGTGAACGTGGACCTGGCCGAGCTTGTTATAGAGCACCTGGGCGCCCAGTTTGAAGATGTTGTCTACCGTGCGGTTGACCAGTGATTCGTTGCCGGGCACGGGCGTGGCCGAGAGGACTATCGTATCGCCTTTCTGGATATGCACGTGGCGGTGGTCGCGGTTGGCGATGCGTACCAGCGCCGAGGTCGGCTCGCCCTGGCTGCCGGTGGTGACCATCACGATTTTATTGTTGGGCAGGCCTTTCACCTCGTCAATGCGTCCCAGGATACCGTCGGGTACTTTGAGGTATCCAAGTTCCAAGGCAATGTGCACGGTATCGGACATGCTGCGGCCGACGATGAAGACGCGCCGGCGGTACTTGGCGGCGGCGTCGATGACCTGCTGGATGCGAGAAATCAGTGAGGAGAAGGTGGTCACGATTACCCTCCCCGGGGCGTTGGCGATGACATGTTCCAGTGACTCGCCGACGACCTGTTCGGAAGGCGTGTAGCCGGGCAGCTCGGCGTAGGTGGAGTCGGCCAGCAGCAGCAGAACGCCCTGCGAACCAAGCTGCGCCAGCCGGGAAAGGTCGGTGCCTTTACCGCTGACCGGCGTGTAGTCTATCTTGAAATCGCCGCTGTGGATGATAATGCCGTCCGGCGTCCGGATGATGATGCCGGCGGCATCGGGTATGCTGTGGCAGACGGGGAAAAGCTCGACCCGGAATTTGCCCAGGGTAATTTCCTGACCGTAGTTCAGGACTTTCAGGTTGACCCCTTCACGTGTCCTTCTCTCCTTGAGCTTAATGCGGATAAGACCGTTAGTGAGCCTGGTCGAATAAACGGGCGCGTTATCCAGCTGGGGCAGGAGGTAGGGCAGGGCGCCGATGTGGTCTTCATGCCCGTGAGTGATAATAATGCCCTTGACCTTGTCCTTCCTTTCCACGATGTAGCTCATATCCGGGATAACCAGGTCGATACCCAGCATCTCTTCTTCCGGGAACATGAGGCCGGAATCGAGGATGAGGATATCTTCGTCATACTGCACCAGCATCATGTTTTTCCCGATTTCACCCAGTCCCCCCAGAGGGATCACTTTTAACCTGAATTTTGACATTAAACTAGACCTCAAACATATTTAACTGATGGCCGGCTTCGATAGAGGGTTTGGCCTCCTCCACATTGACGGTATCAGCCAGTATTTTCGGAATTTTGAGCATATCGGCCTCGATATCCTTCCGCAGGCTCTGCTGGTGAAGGGCGGCTGCAGGATGGTACATGGCGTAGTAGATAATATTATCCTGCTTCTGCGCCGTGCCGTGGATCTTGCTGATGCTCTTGCCGGGGAAATAGCGAGCCATGGAATAACGCCCCAGGGTGACGATGATTTTAGGTTTAATAAGCTCAATCTGCTTGTCCAGCCAGTGGCGGCAGTTCTGTATTTCGGTGGGGAGGGGGTCGCGGTTGTCCGGCGGGCGGCACTTGATGACGTTGGCGATGAATACTTGCTGGCGGTTCAGACCGATGGTAGCAAGTAAACTGTCCAGGTACTGGCCCGCCTGACCGACGAAAGGGCGTCCCTGCTGGTCTTCATGCCAGCCGGGCGCTTCGCCAATGAACATGATAGCCGCATCATCCGCCCCCTCACCGGGTACGACTTTGGTGCGGAGGCGGGCGATATCGCACTTGCGGCAAAGCGCTATCTGCTGGTTAAGCTCACTAAGCGCAGACATCTCGATCAAGGGTGCCAATCTGACATAATAAATATATCTAGAAATATGATAACACCGTGTACGGGTCAAGTCAATTTATCTTCTACTCATCGTCCGGGCGGCCATCTGCCTTGCTTAGTTATGGCGCGCCATTTATACTTATACTGGTACGCCGCAGAGGTTTTGTCTATTATAAGGTTTACTAAGGCGCCGGACTGGAGTACACCTCGGTTCTGTGAAAAAGCTTGTCAATGGTGAGTTGGCCCTCATCATTATCATCATGAGTCTGGCCGCCATGGCCATGGCGATACTCTATCCCATCATTCCCCTTTATCTTACCTCGGTAAATATCGTGCCCTCGATGATAGGCCTGATGCTGGCAGCGGGGATGGTGGGGATGGTCTTCGGGGAGAGTACCGGCGGCTGGCTGGCCGATAAGATAGGCCTGAAAATACCGATGAGCGTCGGGACGTTTCTTTGCGCCCCGCTGGTACTCTGCTTTGTGTTCGCCCGCAGCATTCCCGCATTTTTCCTTATTTTCCCGTTCTGGGGAATTGTCCGGGCCGCCATTTTCGGTCCGGCGCGTGGCTATGTCGGTAATGCGGCTACGATGACAAATAAAGCCACCGTCATCGCCATATATATGACTTCAATGATGGTCTCCCGGAGCCTGGGTTCGTTAATCAGCGGGATTGTCGCCGATCACTGGGGCTACTACTGGGACTTTTACCTGTCTGCCAGCGTTTCCGTTCTGGCAGGTATCCTGGTCTTTGCCGGGCTAAGGAAAATACCGTTATGGAAAAGGGTGGCCAGGACACCGGTTGCTTCTGCTTCTTTCCCATCTGCTCCTGCCAGACTGACCATTGATTACCGTCCGGTAATCGTGCTAAGTATCATCGCCATGTTGTTCTTCCTTTCGATAGGTGTCAACTCATTCGTATCGCTGCTGGCGACGCAGGTAGTGGGATTGGATGCGACGCAGGTAGGTATCATCTATACCGTCGGCGGGCTGGTCGGTACCGTACTGTTTATCCCTCTGGGGAGGCTGGCTGACCGGAAGGATAAAAAGGCTTTGATATTGACCGGTCTGTTGCTTTCGGCCGCGGGTCTGGCAGGGCTGGCTTTTGCCCGGCAATACGGGCTGCTTATTTTGATGATGATTATCGTCAACACCGGCTTTGCCATGTTTAACCCGGCGGCGATAGCTCTGCTATCCAATAATGTGCCGGAATACTGGCAAAGCACGGCCATGGGCATCTACGGCGCTGCTGAAGACACGGGCATTATTATCGGGTCCGGCGCGGGGGGATTTATCTGGACGGCCGTCGGCCCGCCGGCCGTTTTTATGATGGCCAGCGCCGCCGGCGTGCTGGGGGCGCTGATATGTCTCGTCTTTATCAGGGAAAGACCCGTAAGGAGCGAAGTTACGTAGTCTTAAACGGGCTCATGTCACCACCGGAAAGCCAGATGATTTCTTGTCCATAAAGCCGCCGGGCATTTTAAAGATAAGCCTGGCTACACCAAGATTTTACCAGCTAGAGCTCTACCAGCTTGACAGAATACACATCCGGGAGGTCTAGGATCTGCTGCTGCTGCTTTTCAGGCAGTGGCTCGTCCAGGGTAAGCACGAGCAGGGCCTTTCCCCGGGGCTGGAGACGCCCCAGGTGCATGAAGCTGATGTTGACATTGGCGTCCCCGGTGATTTTACCTACCGCCCCGATAAGACCCGGGCGGTCCTTGTGGTCGCTGAAAAGGAAGTATGAGCCGGGCACCGGTACAATGTCCAGCCAGTAGTCGTTAATCCTCACGATGTGCGAATCGTTGTGCATGATGGTGCCGGCTACGGCGTATTTACCGGCGGTCGTGGTGATTTCCACCGTGAGCAGGCTGGCGTAGTTGGCACAGGTGACCTCTTTCTCTTCGGTAATGGTCAGGCCACGCTTGGCGGCTATCACGTTGACATTGACAATGTTAACGCGTTCTTCACTGATACCTTCGAGGAGGCCGCCCAGGACGGCCGCCTTGACGGGATTGGTATCGTAGTTAGCGATGTCTCCCTCATAACGGATACGGATGGTCTTGGCCTGTCCCTCTGCCAGCTTGTAGACCAGTTTACATAACGTTTTAGCCAGCTTCAAAAATGGTGAAAGTGCCGCTAGCGTTTCCGCGGTAATGTAGGGGACATTAATTGCCGCGCGGGCCGGCTCTCCCCGGAAGATATCGGCAATCTGCTCGGCGACATCCCTGGCCGCCAGGACCTGTGCCTCGGTGGTGGAGGCGCCGAGATGGGGGGTGACGATGATATTCTCCACGCCAAAAAGGATGCTTTCCGTGCAGGGTTCTTTATCGAAGACATCTATGGCCGCTCCGGCGAGCTTTTTATCGTTGATAGCCTTAACAAGAGCCGGCTCATTGATGAGGCCACCTCGCGCGCAGTTGATGATACGAGCCGTTGGTTTCATCATCGACAGCTCTTTTTCACCAATGTAACCGCGTGTTTGTGCGTTTAAAGGAATATGCAGCGTGATAAAGTCAGATTCCTTGAGCAATTGATTTTTCTCGACAAGGGTGACGCCGAGATTCCGGGCAAATTCCTCTGAGACCAGCGGGTCGTTGCCGAGAAGTTTCATCTCGAATGCCTGGGCGCGTTTGGCTACTTCCGAGCCGACGTTACCCAGGCCGATGACGCCCAGCGTCTTGCCGCGCAGCTCGGTGCCCATGAATTTTTCACGCTTCCAGACGCCGGTCCTGAGCACAGTGTTGGCCTGGGGGATATTGCGCGCCAGGGCCAGCATCAGGGCCACGGTGTGCTCGGCGGCAGAGACGGTGTTACCGGTGGGCGCATTTACCACGACCACGCCACAGCGCGTGGCCGCATTGACGTCGACATTATCAATGCCGACGCCCGCCCGGGCGACGACCTGGAGTTTCTTGCCGGCCTCGATAATGTCAGCGGTAACCTTGGTCTGGCTACGCACCATCAGAGCATCGTATTCGCCAATGACGGCGATAATCTCTTCAGGTTTCAGGCCGACCTTAATATCCACCTGCGCCTCCTGGCGCAGGATTGCTATCCCTTCCTCCGAGATAGAGTCGGTGACCAGTACTTTCTTTTTTATATCCGCCATAATATCTACCTGCTTGTATTATAATATCTTTCTGTCATTGCGAGGGCGAAGCCCGTGGCAATCTCCATCAACGAATAAAGCCAATTATAGGGATTGCCACGCCCCGATTCCATCGGGGCTCGCAATGACATTCTTTTTGGTTATCCGTTCTACGCCGCCCTGATTTCCTGCTTCATGAAGGCAATATAGCTGATGGCGAAAAAGACAACGCTAAGGCTCACCAGGCCGACCATATGCGGCCAGACCGCCAGCAGAGTCTGGCTCAAGCTTAAGGGATTGGGTACCATATAGGCCACCTGCTCCAAGGTCACGATGCCCATCCCCATCACCACCGGATTGAGCAGGTACAGGAACGACTCCTGGAACAGGTCGCTGGGAGATATCCGCAACAACGTCTGTTGAAGTTCAACGTTTTTTATCTGTGCTTCCAGTGGCGAGTAATCGGAAACCGGTGCTACGGCATTGGCAATGGCCGGGCCGACGCCCATCATCATCCAGAAGAAGAACAGCAAGAGAAAAATAGCAATCGGTATGAGCAGCGAACCAGCCGCCCGGCGGAACAGCACGGAGAACAGCATCGCCAGGGCCATCCAGAAAGCCCCGTAAATAACGGTGATAACAAAATAAATAAACAGCCGGATGATTTCCTCATCCATGGGAGGCACGCCAACCATTCTTAAACCGAAGCCAGTTATCAGCAGGAGATTCGTGCCTACCATCAGTATCATCGCAATAAGGCCGGCCAGGAACTTGCCATTGATGACGCCGTCCCGGTAGACCGGCTGGGCCAACAGGCGGCTCATGGTGTCCCCGGTACGCTCGGTGTTGATGGCATCAAAGCCCAGGGCGATACCAAGAATCGGTACGAGAAGGCTGAAGGGCGTCACGATGGCGTACCCCAGGTTTAACGACGGCGTGAACATGGCCAGGAAAACAAAGCCGCTGTTTTCAATCGCCCCGCTCTGTTCCAGAATGTTGCGGATATCATGCTGGATGGCAAACAGGCTCAATCCACTGGCTATCAGCACGAGCAGGAACAGGACAAAAAACCGGACGCTGTTAAATGAATCAGCCAGCTCTTTACGCACTATCGCTAACATCGGTCTTTTCCCGGCTTTCTTTAAAATACTTCATATAGATGTCGTCCAGAGAAAACTCCTGGGCCTTGATCTGTACCAGCGGGATGTTACTCTGCACCACTATTTTAGCTATTTCCCCTCTTAAATCACTTTCGGTGGTGACGCTCATTCTATTCCCGTGCATCTCTACACCGACCACCCCCTTGATACCTTTAATAGTCTCTAGCAAAGCGGATGCCGGTGCCGCTGTCTCGACTTCGATGATAAACCGTCCTCCGGCTACGGCTTCCCGGCCAAGCGTCTCTATCGGTCCCTGGATGACCATTTTGCCCCGGGAAAGAATGCCAATACTATGGCACACCCGTTGCACCTGATAGAGCTGGTGTGATGAGAGCAATACTGTCGTTCCCATGCCGGGCAGGTCAGCAATAAGGTCGAGCAGCTGGTTGATGCCGGCCGGGTCCAGGCCGGAGGTAGGCTCGTCCAGGATGATGAGTTTCGGCTCTTTGATTAACACATCGGCAATGCCCAGCCGCTGCTTCATACCGCGGGAAAATTTCTTCACCGCCGTGTCACGCTGCTCGGTCAGTCCCACCATCTCCAGCACTTTATCGGCGCGGCTCTTTGACTCCGACCAGCTTAGATTGTTGAGGTCGGCAATGAACTCCAGGTTTTCTCGTGCCGTAAGGTCGTTATAGAAACCGACCGATTCAGGCAGGTACCCCGCAAGTCGTTTCACCTTAAGGGGTTCGCGGGTGGGATTATAGCCCAGGACGTTGATGGTGCCGGAGGCCGGCTCGGTCAAACCCAGCATCATCAGTATCGTCGTGGTCTTACCGGCGCCGTTGGGCCCCAGCAAGCCGAATACCTCTTTCTCCTTAACCTTTAAGTTAAGGTGATCGACCACGGTGACCTTACCGTAATTCTTAGTCAGGCCTTGAGTTTCAATAGCGTAGGTATCGTTCATATTTTACCGTCGGCCAAAGCGCATAAAGATAACAAACAGTCCGGCTACGACAATCACGATGATAATTACGCCGACCCATCCCCAGATGGTAGGTGTTTTCACCGTGACCCTGATATCCATTCTATCGGCGGAGGCCTGTTTCCCAGACACCCGCAGCGTGATCATGTAATCTCCGGCTACCGTCTTGGGCGGCGGTTTGATATTAACATCAACGACTTTCGGGTCGCTGGTTTTGATTGAATCCAGTTTATCCGGGGTGTATTTTATTTCCCATCCTTCCGGATGCGTGGAATCAAAGATAACATTATCTATCTGGGCTGAACCGAGGTTGGTAACCTGTATCGAAAAGATATTGTCCTTTCCAGACTGGGCGCTGGTGTTATAAAGCTCATGCAGAGGGACGGCAGACAGTGTATACTTGGCGGTTATCTTCGCCGCCAACTCAATAGAGCCACTGACATTTCCAGAAACCGCCTCCACAAGTACCTTATATTCACCCGGGTCCGGTGGCGGATAGCTCGGGGAACTGACGACTGCGGTTATCGATTTGCTCATACCGGAATATGAAGAGTCGATGCTGATGGAAGATATCCTTTTACCCGATTCGTATTGCGGCTGTATATATACATCCCAGCCCGAAGGTGCCGATGTCTTCAGGTCGAAAACGCGGTTAATACCTCCCTTGTAGTTCAGGGTAACATTAAACTGAAAGGAACCGGCGGCGATAGCTTCCAGTTTGGGAAATTCGGTAGAGAGAGTGATACTATCCTCCGGTTCCGGCTCAGGTTCGGCTACCGGGGTAGGTTCCGGTTCTTCGTCCTGGGCCAGCGCTGCAATGGGCAGACACAACACCGATATCGCCATTACCAGGCAGGTTAGCAATGAGATGAATCTCACCATTTTCATTCTTGACCACCTCGCATACACTGATTTCTCTTGAACACTATTAATTAATTACGGTTAAGCATAAGTAAAGACAAATCAAGCAGCCAGCAGTTCTTTCACCTTAGCTGTAAAGGCCGGAAGTACTTTTTTCCAGTCTCCTACGACGCCGAAGCGCGCATGGCGGAAAATATTAGCTTCTTTATCTTTATTGATCGCCACGATGGTCTTCGAGCCAGAACAGCCGCTCATGTGCTGACTGGAGCCAGAAAGGGCCACGGCGATGTAAAGCTCCGGCGCAATAATCTTGCCGGTCAGTCCCACCTGTACGGTATCCGGCACCCAGCCGTTATCGCAGGGGGGGCGGCTGGCACCGACCGCACCCTTGAGCAGCCTGGCCAGTTCCTCCAGTTGTTTAAATCCGTCAGCGCCGCCGATGCCCCTGCCGCCGGTCACTACGACCTGGGCGTCTTCAAGCTTGATGCCGGCTACCTCTTCCACCACCCGGTTCACCACCCTGGTGCGGATATCGGAGGCTTGCAGTTCGGCGGGGACATTGACGATTTCCCCTTTTCTCAAGGAGTCCGGCTCGGCGGCGGGCATGGCCTTGGTGCGTATTGTCACCATCTGGGGGTCAGTATCCGTGACAAAGACCGCCAGAGCATTGCCGCCATAAACGGGCTTGGTCTGCAGCAGGCGCTTCGTTTCCGGGTCGATAGCGAGCTCGACGCAGTCCATCGTTGCCGCCGTCCCCAGCCGGAAAGCCAGTCTCGGGGCCAGGTCCCGCCCTATATCCGTCTGCCCCATGATAATAATCGCGGGCATTATTTGTTTGACCACTTTTTCCAAAACACTGACATAGGCATCCGGTTGATAGTCCTTGAGCAGCGGACCGTCCACCACATACACTTTGGCAGCACCGCAGGCGATGGCCTGAGGCGCGACTCCGGTAACTCCACTACCGATGATTACCGCTACCAGGTCCTGTCCGAGTTCATCGGCTAACTTCCTGCCAGTGCCGAGCCCTTCCGCGGCGATGGGTAAAAGCTTATCGTCCTTGACCTCACAGAATACAGCTATGCCTTTATAATCGGCCATGTTTCTCTCCTATCATAAAACGCAATTGTTAAAAACCTGTTAATATTCTCTACAGTGCCTTGGCCTCACGGAGCTTCAACGCCAAATTGGCCGCCGCCTCTTCCGGCGTCTCTCCCGGAGCAAAATCACACTTGCCCTCGTGCACCGGCTGGAACAACCGGCTGATTTTAACCCTCTTCGCAACGGTGGCATCGCTGCCGATGTCCGCCGGTTTCCAGACGACCGGTTCAATCTTCTTGGCGGCCATAATGCCTTTAATCGTGGGATAACGAGGTTCGCCGACTTCGTTACTGACGGTTACCACCGCCGGTAATGGCACCTCGACGACTTCATAGCCGGTGGAGGTCACCCGCTCAATCACGGCTTTGCCATCGTTGACCTCAATCTTGCGGGCCAGGGTGACACAGGGGAGCACCAGTAATTCGGCAATAGCGGCCCCGGTCTGACCGGCATTGGTATCCGAGGCTTCGCGGCCGCAGAGGATGATATCGTACTGGCCGACCTTTTTCACTGCCTCCGCCAGGGCACTGGCCGTGGCCCAACCATCGCCGGCGGCAAAGGCTTCATCCTCCAGCAATACCAGCGCATCGGCCCCCATGGCCAGGGGTTTTTTGACCACCTCGCGCAGGAGGCTGTTGCCCAGGCTCAATACCGTGATATTGCCGCCTTTAGCTTCTTTAATCTTCAACGCCGCCTCTACCGCGTACTCGCCGTAAGGGTCGATAACCGGTGGCGCGCCGCGCATTTCAGCTTTATTGGTAGCAGCATCAATTTTGAAGCTGCTGGGCGGGGCTTCGGGGTCAATAACCTGCTTGACACAAACAATAATATTCATGACGATGATATACCTTCCGGAAACTTATTGATATCCGCCAGTAAGTGAATTCAAAACTAATTTAGCAAAATATGCTTCTCTATGTCAACCGCAAACTCACGACGCGCTCAATGCCGGCCAGGTCACGGTCTATTTCAATGAGTGCTGTGGGAAATTCTTTTCGCAGCAGGGCACCGACTCTTTTCGCCTGTCCCTGTCCTATCTCCATCATCAGGCACCCTTCCGGTTGGAGCCTGGAACCCGCCTGGCGGCAGAGAACGCCTATCCTTTCCAGTCCGCCCCGACCTCCGTCCAGCGCCAGCGGCGGTTCGTATCGCAAGGGGCCTCCGGCCAGCAAATCTGTAGCCCTGATATACGGCAGATTGGCAATAATCAGGTCAACGGGACCGGGCAGAGGGCCCAGCATATCACCGTTTAAAAGCACCACCCTGCCGGCCACGCCGTGTTTTCGGCAGTTCCTCGCGGCGACCTCCAGCGCGCGGGCCGAGATGTCCGTGGCGTAAACAATCACGTCCGGCAGGTTGACCGCCAGGCTGACGGCGATGGCGCCGCTGCCGGTCCCGATATCGGCGATTTGCTCAATCTTCTTTTTCCCGGCGGCGGCGATGGCTTTCTCCACCAGCAGCTCGCTCTCCGGCCTGGGAATGAGGACATGGTGGTTGACATTGAAATCCAGGCCGTAGAACTCGCGGTGGCCGGTGATGTAGGCCGTCGGCTCACCGTTAAGGCGGCGTGCCAGCGCCCGGTGCAGCGCTGTCTCCTGACGGGGGCTTATCTCTTCATCGAGGCGGGAGAACAGCCGGGCGCGGTCTATCCGCATGACGTTTCTTAATAGTACCTCGCCTTCCAGCGTGGCGTCATCGATGCCTTTGTCGACAAGAGCGGCGCGGGCATGGTCCAGGGCCTGCTTGAAGTTCACACCGCCTGTTCCTCGAGCTGCCGGGCCTGTTCATGGTTAGCCAGGGCGATAATAAGCTCATCCAGCTCACCGTCCATTATCCGGGGCAGGTTATGGAAAGAAACGTTGATGCGGTGGTCGGATATCCGGTCCTGCGGATAATTATAGGTCCTTATCTTCTCGGCACGCTCACCTGTGCCGACCTGCGAGCGCCGGTCCGAGGTAATCTGCTCTTCCTGTTTCCGCCTCTCGATGTCCAGCATACGCGTACGCAGCACCGAGAGCGCTTTAACCTTATTCTGCAACTGCGAGCGTTCGTCCTGGCAGGTGACCACCATTCCGGTGGGCAGATGGGTCACCCGGATGGCGGTGGCCACCTTATTCACGTTCTGTCCGCCGGCGCCGCCGCTGTGAAAAACATCGATTCTCAAATCATCGGGGTCGATATCTATATCCACCTCTTCCGCTTTGGGCAGGACAGCTACCGTGGCGGTGGAGGTATGAATCCGCCCGGAGGCCTCGGTCACCGGTACGCGCTGCACCCGGTGCACGCCCCGCTCGTATTTCAGGCGGGAGAAGGCCCCCTTCCCCTTGATTTCGAAGATTATCTCTTTAAAGCCCCCGCCACCGCTCTCGCTCAAACTGATAACATCGATTTTCCAGCCCCTGCCCTGTGCGTAACGGCTGTACATGCGGAAGAGGTCAGCAGCAAATAGAGCGGCCTCATCGCCTCCCGTCCCCGCCCTGATTTCCACGATGATGTCTTTATCATCATTGGGGTCCCTGGGCAGCATGACAATCCGGAGCTCATCGGTGAGTTCATTAATTTTCGCTTCCAATACGGCAATTTCCTGCCTGGTCAGAGCGGACATTTCTGCATCGAGCTCGCCATCCAGCATAGCCCTGGTCTCATCGAGGGACTTCCGGACGGCCTTATATTTACGGTAAGTCTTGACCGTGCTTTCCAGAGACGCCCTTTCCCGCGCCAGGGCCTGGACCCGGTTTAAGTCGGTGGCCACCTCGGGCCGGGCCAGCTGTTCGTCTATCTCGCGATAGCGTTCCTCGATTTTTTCCAGTTGTGCCATCATGTCGTGTTAATCCTTAATCAAATTATAACACAGCGTTACCTAGCCCTTAAAGCTGGCTGAAATTGACAATTCACCCCGTTTTAGAATATAATCATACGTGTCCGAGACTTCGGATGTATCCCCATCCAGCCCATTCCTTTGGCGATGCGCATTCATTAATCGAGACACCGTGAAGAGAGATAAAAGGAGCTGAACCATGACCATTATCGAAATGCTGGCCAGAAATGCCCGCCTGTACCCCAACGCCACCGCCTTGATTGAAATAACCCCCAGCAAGAACTTGAGAAAGGAAATTACCTGGAAAGAATTTGAAAACAATGTGAACCGCTTCGCCAACGCGCTCATCGCCAGGGGGGTGAAGAAAGGCGACGTCGTCGTCCATTTGATGATGAACTCGATAAAATGGCTCGAAGCCTATTTCGGAATCCTGAAGACAGGCGCCATGGCAGCGCCGCTCAACTTCAGGTTTATCGGCCGGCAGATTAAATACTGTATTGATATCGCCGAACCGAAAGTCATGGTCCTGGACCAGGACTTCATAGAACGCGTCGAGTCTATCCGCCACGAGATACCGACGGTCAAAAACTACATTTTCCTGGGTGACACACTTCCCCGGGGCATGGAAGCCTTCGACGAGGTGCTGGCGAATTCCTCACCCGTGTCTCCGGATATCCCTCTGGGCAGCGAAGACGAAGCCGGCCTCTACTTCACCTCCGGCACCACCGGCGACCCGAAGGCGACATTGCTCTGCCACCGCAGCCTGGAGCACGTGGCCGTTAACGAGAACTACTCACACGGCGAGAGGCGCAACGATTGCTTCCTGCTCATCCAGCCCCTTTACCACACCGGCGGCAAGATGCACTGGTTCGGCAGCTTTATCGCCGGCGCGCGGGCAGTGA
>CAYWZO010000015.1:0-38422 GCA_964462865.1 uncultured Dehalococcoidaceae bacterium
CAATGTTTATCCGGCTCTTCATCCGCTCATCAACCTGCTCGGCCATGCTGACCATGGCCTGGCTGGAACGGTTTACCATCGGATAGACACTGTTAAAGACAAATATCATACAAACAACCCCCGCTATGATGAGTAGAGCTGTAGTTATGGCCTTCTCCACAGAAACCCTCCATTATTCCTTCGGAGCGGATGCTGGCGGTTGTCATCCACGTTCTCCCACAGCTTCGGGAAGCGGGTAGCACCCACCGATACGACGGGACAGGGGTGGGGGCCCGGGTTGACGGGCTCCCACCCGTGTCAGGATTTACACTACTGATTAGCGCAGGTTCATGACGGCGTCCATGTAAGGGGGCGTGGTCCGCTCGATTTCCAGAACGGCGCCGATCGGTGTCACTACCACCAGGCTGAAGGTCTTGTTAACTCCCAGCAGATGAGAGGCATTAAGGCAGTCGAGCAGGTTATTACCCGTGCTGCCGCCGATGGTTATCTGGAACTTCTCATCGGTCTCTAAGAGGTAGTCACCATCATCTTTCCCGAGCGCACTGACCGTCCAGAAAACGTTGGTTACCGTCTGGTCCTGGTCAACGTAGTTGATGATTACCTTGTTGGCCGTACCGGTGGCGTTACCAGAAGAGCCGCCACTGGGCGGGGTGAAGTCAACCGGCTCGCCGCCGAGCACGCTGGCAATGGTGAAGCTTATCTGGCTGATGTTGCCGGTGGCACCGGTGGTGGGGGCGACGGCGCTAACCGAACCTCTGAGCTCGATGGTGCTGCGGGCTTCCTTGAGGCCGGCGTAGACCGCTTCCTGGCCCTTTTGCGTGGAGAAGAGGCCGGCGGATAAGGCGGTATAGGCGAAGACCGCGGCCACCACGACAAAGGCAATCAGGATAATGGCGGTCTCGAGGCCGGTGATACCTTTCTCATGTCTTAAAAATCTTTTTAGCATTTTTTCTCCTTTTTACCTTAGTTGGAAGTATGGTTCTAGCGCAGGTTTATGATGCTGTCAATGTAGGCGGGCGTGGTGCGCTCGATAGCCAGTACGGCACCGATGGGCGTGACTAATTCGAGGTTGAAGGTCGTGTTGATGCCCAGGTAATGGGCAGAAAGGGCATCAACCAGGTTGCCGCCACTGGTGCCGTTATTAGTACTGCCGACGGTTATCTGGAACTTCTCGTTGGTCTCCAGGAGGTTGTCACCATCGTCTTTCCCCAGCTTGGTAACAGTCCAGTAGAGGTTGGTGACCTTCTGCCACTGGTCATAGTAGTTGATGACCACTTTGTTGGTGCTGTCAGTGCCGGTATCGGCCAGCCCGGTGTTACCTGATGCTTGCCCGGGCTCGGTGAAGTCGATTGCTTCGCCACCAAGGACGCTGGCCAGGGTGAAGGTGATTTGCTTGATGGTGCCGGTAGCGCCGGTGTTGTTGGCTGTGGCGATAACCGGACCCCTGAGCTCAACGGTGCTCCTGGCTTCCTTGAGGCCGGAATAGACCGCTTCCTGGCTTTTCTGCGTGGAGAAGAGGCCAGCGGACAAGGCGGTATAGGCGAAGACCGCGGCCACCACGACGAAGGCAATCAGGATGATGGCGGTCTCGAGGCCGGTGATACCTTTCTCATGATTTAAAAACCTTTTTAACATTGTTCCTCCTTGTTTTTGGTTGTCTCCCTGGTTAAGAAAATTGCTTTCCATTCTTTGTGTTAGATGGTTTTGTTCTTTGAACATCACCCCCTTCCAATCCGTTGCTTTGTATCATCAGTTGTTAAACCTTGTATTCACATTATTTTGCCCTCCTTCAAGTCGTGCTACCGGTTCACCAGGTGGGTCAGTGTTTTTAACCGGGTATCATCGCCTGCCACCCGGGGCAGGCCTGAACCAGTCTGTGGGCATTATTCTTTACCAGACAACCGCTATCCGGGATGGTATCCGGCGTCAGCGTGTCGTTGTCTCCGGATGATGCCGGTACCGCCGGTCTATATTTGGAGCCGGGCGGAACCGTCGGCACCGCGACCACGATTTGCGCCAGCACCGCCATGAAGACCATGCCGGTGATAAAGGCAAGTATGAGCCATAACCGGGTGCTGCGTTCGGTGTTCGATATAGCTTTGGTTATTACCTGTGTCATCTCTTTTTTCAATAGATGGTAACGGCGCCGGTTAGTACAGGTTGATAATCTCGTCCACCCGTGCAGGTATCATCCGTTCCAGAATCAGCACCGCGCCAACGGGCGGCTTGACTTCCAGTGAAAATTGATGATACGGTCCGGGTTTCTTATCGTCGGTGACATTGGCGCTGGCGGCGGTCAGGTCTACCGTGATCAGGAACAGCTCGTTTTTATCGAGCAGGTTGTCGGGAGTGTCGGTGTTCAGCTTGGACATTGTCCAGTTCAACGATGGGATCATCTGGTAGGCATCGCTGTAAGATATGACGACTTTGTTGGTGGTGTTGCCCGGCGAGGGAGGGGTAAAGTCAATCATATCGCCGCCGGTGGTGGTAGCCAGGGTGAAGTACACCTCGGTCAGAACGCTGTTTACCATTTTCCCGAACATGTTGCCTTTAACTTCGATAGTGCTCCTGGCCTCCTCCAGACCGGCATTGATCGCTTCTTTGGCTTTCTGGGTGGAAAAGAGGCCGGCAGAAAGCACCACATAAGCAAAAACCGAGGCTACAATAACAAATGCGATGAGGATAATGGCTGTTTCAATGCCGGTGATGCCCTGCTGTTTGCCAAGTAACCTTCTCACCAATCTAAGCATCGTGATTTCCTCCCTTGCGATGGCATGGATAATACCAATCTACCTCCGTTAGCAAACGGCTACCACCAGTCCATCCCCAATCTTGGCAAGTCATTTTCCTTAATATCATCTGGGGGCTTGCTACCGCCCCAAATCAGAGAATTTACCGAGATTAAATGGGGGGTAGCCTCTATGGCGCTTTCAGGGACAAGGTGGCAGAATCAGAAGCGTGAGACCGGGACTACTATAGGTATTTTGTCCGCCAGATGGTAAAAATTATAAAAAATTAATGATAAATTTATGTCTTATTTATGAATTTTTATTCTTCTCTTTATCACTTTAGCTTACAATCATTAACAGGTTGCCAAATGGCGAATATCCAGATTCCCGGTAGACAACAAAACCGGAAGGTAAAGGAAAGGCAAGTATGTTACAGTCTAAATCAGAGACCATCCGACTCTATATTGTAGAAGAGCAGGAAATCTACCGGGAGATGTACCAGCACGTCCTGCCGTCCCGGGCCAATGTTGAAATACTGCGTATCACCGGGAATGGTGAAAAAGGGACTATGGCCAGGGCCGTGGCCGAAGTTAATCCCGATGTCCTTTTATTGAGTGTCAGAAAACTGGATGTGAATATTATCGAAGAGCTGGAAAGAATCAGGATGATTAATCCTAAAATGGGGATTGTAATCCTGATTATTTTTTATAGTTCCCAGGACATTGAGCTGCTCCGCCGGCTGGCACTCTGCGGCGAAAGCGGTATGGCCCTGTTTTTAAAGCAATCGCTGGACAAAGTAGAGCAACTGTGTCGCACGATTATTGCCGTGAGCCAGGGACAGGTCATCCTCGACCCGCCGCTGGCCACTTTTATGTTCGCCGGCAAACCGGAGTGTCCTTTCCTGAAGCAACTCACCAGCCGCGAACTGGAAATCCTTGGCCTCCTATCACAGGGGTATACCAACTCGGCGATTGCGGAAACCCTTTTCATCGATATTAAGACCGTCGAGCACCATTTGAACAGTATGTACAGCAAGCTCAAGACGGACCCCGACTACAATTCCAAACACCTGCGCGTCAGCGCCGCCAGACTATACCTGGAATCAATGGGTACCTTGTACCAGAAAGAGGAATCACTGGTACGCGCCGCTGGCCATTAGCCCTGAAACATAAAGAAAAGCATCTCTTTGATATTCCAGATAGCTACCAGGGCCAGCAGGGCAATCGAGGGCAGGAGCAGACGGCCCGGAATCAGCCAGGCAATCAGCACGGGTATCGCCAGTTTTAATACCAGCAGTAATACGGGCATGTGGATAAGGTAATTCATCAGGGGATTGATTTCCGTGAAGCCCAGCGATACCGCCAGCACCGTAAAGGCCAGGTCAAACTGGCTCAAGAGGATGAAAGAAGCCTTGAGCAGCGTGCATTTTCTAAAAGTGGCGGGAGCCTCAAACCAGTTAGTCGCCATGCCGGTAATCAACCCACCTGAATAAAAGCTTCACCAAACCACAGATACATTTCCCGCCCTCATAGTAATCCAACTCCCAGAGAATAGCAAACACATTTTGTCCTTTTCCCCTGTATTTCATCTTGCCATTTATTTGACAATCGGTTTCCAGCAAAATAAACTGTTATCACCGCGTGCTCATTCTGAAAATTCGAAATAGGGAGGCCAATTATGAAAGCCGCTGTCTGCTACGAGTTCGGGAAGCCGCTGGTCGTGGAGGAGGTAAAAATCGACCCACCGCAACAGGGGGAAGTTAAAGTCAAAATAGCGGCGACAGCCGTATGCCATAGCGATATCCACTTCATACGGGGTGAGCTGGGAGGGAAGCCACCTTGCGTTGCCGGGCACGAGTCCGCCGGTTATATTGAAGAAGTCGGCCCGGGAGTGACTTCGGTCAAGCCGGGCGACCCGGTGGTGGCATCGCTGCTGGGCTCCTGCGGCAAGTGCCTGTACTGCCGGACGGGGCGCACTCATATGTGCAACGCTGCCTGGCCGATAGAAAAAGAAAGCCGGTACCACAATAAACAGGGTGTCAGCCTGGCGCCCACCTTCAAAATAGGCAGCTTTGGCGAATACACCGTGTTGGATCAGTCCCAGGTGGTAAAAATACCCGGGGATATGCCGCTGGACAGGGCGGCGCTGCTAGCCTGCGGGGTTATCACCGGGTTTGGGGCGGTGGTCAACCGGGCTAAAGTGGAGCCGATGAGCGCCTGTGTCATCATCGGTACCGGCGGCGTAGGGCTGAACTCCGTACAGGGAGCGGCCATCTCCGGCGCTTACCCGGTGATTGCGGTGGATGTTCTGGACGAGAAACTCGCCGCGGCCAAAAAGTTCGGCGCCACGCACGGCGTCAACGCCAAAAAAGTCGATGCCGTCGAGGAGGTGAAAAAGCTTACCGGTGGCCGCGGGGCCGACTATATTTTTGTGACGGTAGGTAACGCCAAGGCCATTGAGCAAGGCGTCGCCATGTCCGCGCCGCGGGGCATGACGGTCATCGTCGGCCTGCCGAAATTCACGGACAGGCTGGACCTTTCTCCTTTCGTATTTATCAAGGAAGAGAGGACGCTTACCGGCAGCTTCATGGGCACCACGGAGCTGCATACGGAAATTCCCAAGCTGGTCGAGCTCTACAAAGCCGGTATCCTCAAGCTGGACGAGCTTATCACCGGCCGGTATCCTCTGGAACGGATTAACGAAGCCATCGGGGAGGTGGAAAGGGGCGAAGCGCTGCGTAACGTGATTGTGTTTGCCTAGAGCAGTGGACATCTGCCAAATACAGGTTAAGAAAAAAGTAGTTAGGAGGCCAAATGAGCAGCCAGGAACCAGCCGTCGTCACGACCACCGCCGGGAAACTGGAAGGGACTTTTGAGGATGGGCTATATATTTTCAGAGGGGTACCATACGCCACGCCGCCGGTCGGCGAGCTCCGCTGGATGCCGGCGCAGCCGCTCAAGCCGTGGTCGGGCGTGCGTCAGGCCAATAAATTCGGCATGGTCGCCCCGCAGCTCTGGCCTACGACTGGACCACTGGCCGCTTTCCGCGAGATTGAACCGGAGTCGGAAGATTGCCTCTTTCTGAATATCTGGACTACCGGCCTGGATAATAAGAAACGGCCCGTCATGCTCTGGATTCACGGCGGCGGCTTCGTCTTCGGCTCTGGCTCCTCGGTATCCTATAACAATGGAGGCCTGGCCAGGCATGCCGACGTGGTTCAGATAACGATAAATTACCGGCTGGGAGAGTTCGGGTTCCTGCGCCTGAAGGACGTCACCGGCGGCAGGATACCGGCCACCGGCAACGAAGGGCTCACGGACCAGATAGCCGCCCTCAAGTGGGTGCGCGATAACATCGCGGCGTTCGGCGGCGACCCGGCCAACGTCACCGTCTTTGGCGAATCGGCCGGTGGCATGAGTATCGGCTGCCTGCTGGCGATGCCCGCGGCGAAAGGCCTTTTCCATAAAGCAATCTGTGAAAGCGGTGTCGGTACTACCGCCGTATCACTGAAAAGCGCAAATAACGTAGGTGAAAATTTTTTAAAGCTGCTTAATCTCAAAGGCGATGATGCGGCCGCTCTCCGGGCGTTACCGGTAAAGCAAATTCTCGATGTAGATATGCCGCTGAAAATGGCCTTGACCCGTCCCGGTGAAGCGCCGAGGGTTACGGTCACGGCGCCGGTCATCGATGGTGAAAATATACCCGATTTGACCAACAAGATGGCCCGGCAGGGTTCGGCTAAAGGCATCCCAGTCATCGTCGGCTCCAACCGCGACGAGCAGAAACTGTTTGCCATCGGCCAGCCGGGCCTTGCTCAAATGGACGAAGCCGCGCTGGCTGTCCGCCTGGGCACGATGATTGCGCCGGAGTTCGTGCCGGAAATCATCGAAACCTACCGAAAAGCCCTGGTAAAGAGGGGCGTCAAGCCCACCCCTCAAGAGTTGCTGTCGGCTATCCATACCAATGCCATGTTCCGGATACCGGCCCTCGAGCTGGTGGAGGCGCAGCGAGATAACGGCCAGCGTGCCTATACCTATATCTTCGACTGGGTATCCCCGGTGATGGGCGGCGTGCTGGGCGCCTGCCACGCCCTGGAAATTGGCTTCGTACACGGCACTTACAACGATAAGTTCTGCGGCTCCGGGCCGGAAGCGGACAAGCTTTCAAGGTGTATGCAGGACGCCTGGGTGGCCTTCGCCCGTACCGGCGACCCCAGCTGCGAAAGCACCGGCAAATGGCCGGAATACGGTAAAAAGCGCATGACGATGATACTGGGTAAGAACTGCCACGTGGAAGAAGCGCCTTTTGAAGACGAGCGCCGCGCCTGGGCAGGAGTCAAGCGCCTGGAAGCCATGCCTTAACCATCGCTACTTGTTTCCGGTAAGCACCGTGTTCCCGAGCTGTGTCGGGTGTATTGTAAGCGTAACCGCAGCTTTCCTATTTCATGCAAGCAGTCTATAATAGAGGCGGATAATTTTTAGCAGAGAAAGGAAAAAACAAGATGGTCACCACGTTACCAAAACCGGAATTGAGCCTTAAAGAGAAGGAGCGCCGCTATACTTTATTGAGGAAAAAACTACAGGCTGCCGGGCTGTCTGCCCTTATCGTCTATGGTGGCAGCCAGCTGGGTGTGCCCGTCCATTACCTGACCAGGGTATGGGGCAACAAGATGAACCTGCTGATTTTCCCGGCCATCGGTGAGCCGGTCTTCCTGGTGCCGACCAACAGCGGCCTGACACCCGAGAGGGTGGCGGGTATGAGCGGCTGGATACCGGCGGCCAATATCCAGCTTTCGACCAACCCGCCGGTGGACGCGGCCAAATTGATAAAAAAGATGAAGCTCCAGAAAAGCCGCATCGGCGTGGACAGCTACCGCTGGTGGCCGGTCTTCGATATGCAGCAGTTCACCGGGTTATGCCCGAAAGTAGAGCTGGTGGAAGCCCACCGCCTTTTCGGGGAAGTCCGCGGCCCCAAGAGCGCCGAGGAGCTGGCGGTGATGCAGAAGGCCATCCAGATTTCCGACCTGGCCCATTACGTATTCCTTCTTAACCTGAAAGACGGCCTGACGGAGCTGGAAGCCACCCGCGCCTCCATCAACGTGCTGGATACCCATGGCGTCGGCGACCGGATTATCCTGATACACTCCCAGCCGGAGGCTACCTATCCCAACCGGCCCGGCCCGGCGGTCATCCGCAAGCCCAACCCGGTTACCTATTCGCCGGAGTTTACCCGCAACCTGGGCTACGGCGCCCAGATGATACGCGCTTACTGGTGGGAGGAGCCTAAAGGTATCTTTAAAAAGATGTTCAAACTCTGGGCGGAGATGAGGCAGATGGTCATCGAGGAGTTCCGTCCCGGGCTGGAGATTACCGCCGCCGGTCAAAAGATAGAAGACCTGGTCGCCTCATACGGTTACGAGTGCGATAAGCTGGGACACGCCGTGGGGCTTGCCTACGGGGACGCCCCGTATATCACCGCCGGCCCGCACGAGAAGGACTTCATGAAATGGACCATCCTGCCCGGCGAGGTGTACGCTGTGCATCCCATGGTCCGGTGTAAAGGCTATAAGGCGCCGTTTTCCATGGTGGGCGATATGTATTTAATAGGTAAGGAACGCACCACCTGGATGACCACCGCCATGCCGGAACTACCGGTGATGATTCCGCAGTAACAGGTCGTTAGATAGCCCGCCCAACACGGAAGCCATCGCCGATGGCGTCCACGATAAGCTTGGGTTCGTGGCAGTCGCCGATGGCATAGAGCTCGGGGACTTTGCCCTGAAGACTTTCAAATAAGGCGTTATCCGGCTTCATCGGTACCGCCGGCACGATGCTGTCGGCCTCGATGGTCCGGATGTACCCTTCCGCCGTGAGGACGCGCAGCCCTTTATCGGTAACCCCGACGTATTCCTTGACCCCGCTGATGAGGGTCACGCCTTTTTTACGGAACCACCAGAAGAGCTGCAAACGCAGGTGGTTAATCATGCCGTCGCCCGGGACTGCCGCCGTATCCACGATGGTGACCCGGCGGCCCCGCTTGACCAGGAACTCGGCCAATTCGCAGCCGTGGATGTCTCCGCCGATGATGACCACCCTTTTACCGATGGGCATCCAGATTCTGGTGAGCCACCGCAGCATCCGGGGCCCCATGAATTTCAGGAAGAATTTTAACTGGCGGTGCAGGTCGGCGCTGTTGACTACCTTCTTATTATTTATACCGGGAATATCGGGCATTGTCGGAATGCCGCCGGTGGCCACGATGACCACGTCAGGTTTAATCTGTGCTATGACGGAAGCATCCGCCTGCTTACCCAGCTGGATAGCCACGCCATGCTTGAGCATCTGGCCTTTGAGATAGCGGACGATGGACGGCAGGTACTCAATTTCCAGGCTTTTGACCATGGCCGCCACGGGCAACAGCCCACCCAGCTTACGCGTTTTTTCATATAGTGTCACTTCGTGACCTCTCATGGCCGCTACCCTGGCGGCCTCCATCCCGGCCGGACCGCCGCCCACCACCAGCACTTTTTTCTTTTTATCCGCCGGGACGACGACGTACGACTGGTCGGTCCCGATGGTGGCGTTGATACGGCAGCGCCGGTGGCCGCCCATGACCTTGCAGGTGGTACAGGATGTGCATGGCGCGATGTCGTCAAGCCTGCCTTCGGCCACCTTGTGGGGTAACTCCGGGTCGGCGATTAGCCTCCGGGTGAAACAGACGAAGTCGGTCATGCCTTCCCGCAGCATCCTTTCGCCCAGCTCGGGGTCGAGCCGGCTCACCGTCAGGACAGGTATGGTTATCGCCTTTTTCATGGCGGCCGCCAGGCGCAGGTTGGCCCCCGCCCCCCGTCGGCTCCAGTCGTACTCTTTGGGGAGAGACTTTCTGGGAATGGGCAGTTCGGGATAGCCGAAATGGTCGGACAGGAACGAGGCGTCATGCCTGCCCAGCCATTGCATCCTTAACTCGATGGCATCGGCGCCGGCGGCCTCCAGGATGCGGGCAATGCCCCGGCAGTCTGCGGCGGTGAGACATTCGCTGTTGTCCACGTCAATCAGGTTACCGAACTCGGCCCCGTTGAGAATAATCTCGACTGGATAGTCCTGACCCAGGCGTTTTTTGACCTCCTGCAGGATTTCCACCAGCAGCCGGGAGCGGTTTTCCAGGCTGTCGCGGCCGTAAGCGTCGTGGCGCCGGTTCCAGAAGGGGGAGAGGAAGCTGTGGATGAGGTGCGTGGAGGCGGCATTTATCTCCAGGCCGTCGAAACCTGCTTTCTGGGCGCGTACCGCCGTCCGGGCAAACAAATCCACCGTCTCCTGTATCTCGGCGATGGTCATCTCACGTGGCATTTCGTTGTTGTTGTCCATCTCTGACTTGACGCAAACGGGGGAAGCGCCCACCGGTGGGTTGGAAGTAAACGTCGTCTGCCAGAGCATTGTCTTTTGCCAGTTGATGGCGTGATTAAATTGTACGAAGGCCGGGCAGTCATACTTGTGGATGAGCGCGGTCAGTTCGCTGATGCCTTTTATGTATTTATCATCATCGAGGCGGTAATTGCCTTTCATGCGCGTCTCAACGGGTGCGAGGGAGGGGCTCTCCACGATGACCAGGCCGATGCCACCTCTGGCGAAGGCCTCGTAGTAGTGCTTGATTCTATCGGACACCTGATTATCGCCGTCACCCCAGTACCGCGCCGCCGCGCCGGATTTCACCATCCGGTTTTTTATCTTGACCGAGCCGATACGGCCCGGTTCCAGCAGCTTTTCAAATCTTTTCATCGTCATTTTTTACGTCTTTCTATTGTCTCTCGGATAAAAGCCGCGGCGTTTTCCCCGGCGATGCGCCCGGAGTTGACCGCGAACCCGAAGGCGCTGCCGTTGAGGTCGCTGCAATAGTTCTCCGGTTCCCAGCCGCTGACGGCCACGCCGGCGGCATAGAGACCTGTAATTGGTTTATCAAGGCCGTCAAGGACTTCCATATGTTCGTTGACGCGGATGCCGCCCATGGTATCGAGGAGATGCGCCTCGCCCTTAATGGCGTAGTAAGGCGCCCGGCGCAGGGGTAACAGATATCTCCGGTCCTTGGCGAAGAGGGCATCGTAGCCATGTTCGCAGAACGTATTATATTCGTCTATTGTGGCCTTTAGCGTTGCGGTGTCGGCTCCTATCCAGCCAGCGATTTCATCCCAGGAGTCAGCGATTTTTACCCTGCCCCGGGCTGCCTCGGCCGGCAGCGCTTTTTCCAGGACGGGCAGTTTTTCTTTCATTAACTCTTTGATGGACGTGTCCAGAAGGGAATATGTAATTTTTCCCGGTTGCATGAGTATGGTATTACCGGCTTCGAAAGGATGGGCGCCGATTGCCTCATCGGTGATACGCTCCCCCCGCTTGTTTACCCAGACCGTAACGCCTTCTCTCTCCAGACCCATCAAAGGCCAGGTATGCAGGTCGATACGGGGGCCTTCTTTGAGGAGGGTAACGAAGTCCTCAATGGCTGCGCCGGCCTCCTTCGCCATCAGCAGCCCATCGCCCATGAGCGGGAGGCCGCGATTGCCGAAGCCGTCATAGTAAAGCGGGCAATATTTTTTAAGGAGCTTTTTATTGCCGGCGAAGCCGCCGGTGGTGATGATGACGCTCCGGGCTTTTATTTCAACCTCTTTGTCTTTTTGAACGGCCAGGACGCCGGTAATACGGCCGTTTTTGTCACGTATCAGTTTTTTACCGCCGCTGCGTGTAAGTAGCTGCACACCGGACTGGCGGCATTTCTCGGCCAATACTTTAATCAGGTGGGCGCCCCTTCCCTGCGGGACGTGCTGGACGCGCGGTGTCTGGTTGGGGAAGAAGGCGATGACGGTAAACTCCAGCCCCATTTGTTCCAGCCAGCGGATGGTATCGCCGGACTTATTGAGGAAAGCCCGGAAAATCCGGGGATTGACCCGGCTCCAGTGGGCCCAGTCCATCGCCCGTTTAAAAAGCTCGTCCTTGTCCGCGAGGATTCGCTGCTGCGCCTGGGCGGGGCTCTCACAGGCGAAGAGACCTGAAGCGAGGGCGGAGTTACCGCCCAGCGCACCCCGCTTCTCCAGCAGAATGATGTCCTTGATTCCCTTATTCGCCGCGGTTAAAGCGGCCGCCAGTCCGGCGCCCCCGCCGCCAATGATAACAAGCCCCGCTTGGAGTCTTTGGTTTTTAGTACTTATTCTGGGGTACATTAACGAGACCTCGGTCAGATCAGCTCTTTGGCCAGGTCGATTTTACTTAACCTCTCGAAGCCGGTTTCCGTGATTAAATAGGTATACCCCATGCCGACGCCGTCGCCGCCGGGTTTGACCATGACGCAGGGGTGGATGGCGAGCACCATCCCGGGTTTGAGTACGGTTTCGTTGGAATCGGTAATCGACCAGTAATCGAGTATGTCCAGCCCGACCGAGTGGCCCGGTCGCAACGGTGATTGAAACCCGCTGGTGCGTACTGAATTAATTAACGTGTGGTAGATATCGGATACCTTCGTTCCGGGGCGCAGCAGTTTCTGTACCGCCTTATCGGCCCTGGCCCAGGCCTGCACCATGTCCTTCACGCGGGGCAGGTATTGCCCCACCGGCAGCGTCACGGGGAGCTGGGCATAGTAGCCCTGGTAGGCCGGGGAAATTTCCATAAATAACGTGCCGTTAGCTTCCAGTTTGTCCACCGTCGGGAAGAAGGCCATATTCATCGTGGAACCGGCGCCGTCCACCAGGTCAAAGCTGTACTCGCAGCCTTGTTCATAAATTATCTTTTTGACCTCGCCGTAGATGGTGTACTCGCTAAGGCCGGGGCGTATTATCTTCATGAGCCGGGAGTACACTTTGTCCGCCACGGCGGCGGCGGCGCGCGTTTTCTCGATTTCCTCGGCGCTCTTGATGACCCGCAGCGGCTCGAAAAGCCACGGCCGGTCCACCAGGCGTTCGCCGAACTGCCCTTTGACCGCGAGGTACATCGGCACGGACATGCAGGCCAGGCCCACCAGCCCGATTTTATTCCCCTTATCCAGACGGGCGAGCTCTTTAACGGCTTGCTGGATGTTGTTGGTCGTTTCTCTAATGTCGAGTAAGTCAAAGGCCTCTAGTATTTTTGGCAGCTTGGGGGAGGCTAACGCATTGGGCATGGTGAGAAAAACCGGCCTGCCTTCCGCCGGGAAGATACAGCATCCACCCCGGCCGGTACCGGCGACGTAGCGGATATTGCCGCGGTTAAAGTCATCGGAAATACCGACGATGAGGAGACTGTCCAGCCCCTCCTTCTTCATTATCTCGCGAATGGCGGCATAGCGCCTTTGGTATTCCTGGTTGGAAATTGCCATAAAACGCCTCTTTACATAAAATTATTTAAAAAATTCTGGCCAGGGACGCTTCATCTTGAGAAAACTGAATTTCCACTTTCCGTTTTCTTTCACATATTCGCAGTCGTACCTTCCCTGAACCCACTGCCTTTGGGAAGGCCCGGCGAGGAAGCGGTAAAACATCCAGTGGCCTTTAGCCCTGTCTCCATCCACAGAGACAACCGGCTGGCCGGTAAAATGGCCGTCTTTGGATAACTCTACATTCCGGCGGATAGTTTCACGGAAAAATTTACCAACTGCTTCCTTCCCTTTTATAATGCCGTAGTTGGCGACATCGGTGATGATGTTTTCTGCGAAGCAGTCAAGCGCTTTTTCGATTTCCAGATTCTGGATATAGAAAAGGTATTCCCGGTGCAGTGTTTTAATTTCCTCGGCGTCTTCCAGCGCCCTGACCCGTTTTTCCAGTTCTTCCAATGTCATTCCATTTCTCTCCTGCGCTAAACTCATCACATACAGATATTGTGGAATGGCAATCTGTGAGTTATTGGTTTACGTTGATGCTTTGTCATGGCACAGAGTACTATATTGTAAAAAGGAGAATATCCAAATTTTACTTTGGTTAGGGTCTTGGGCAGACCTGACCTCATTGCGAAAACCCAGGTCTGCCCTGTGATTTAAACTTTTATCTATTCCAGCCAGGCTTTCGGTGACAGGTAGTAGTAAGGAATCTCCCCGTATTCGTCGTCGTGGAGTGTCTTGACTTTGAAGATAATAATCGTATTCAGACTGATAGGGGCATGCATACAGGACCCATCGATAGATTCCTTCATCAGGTCCCAGACCAGCTTTTGTTTGGAAGCCTGGTCGGGTGCCTGGACTGCCTGGTCATAAATTTGCTTGAATTTATCGGATACCTCAATACCCTTGAATTCATTGCCTGCCCTGACCTGGGCGAACTTCTGCAGCGGATCAATGAAAACGAATCCCTGCTGGCAAACGATTCCGGTAAAACCTTTCTGGTTGGAAGCTATGTCAGCGAAGGCAGGACGTAGCAGGGGGTCGAGTTCGGCATTGATGCCGCCTGCTTTCAGCTGGTTCTGGATAGCGGTCAGGAGATCCGTCTGGGCGCCGCCGGTATTATAGAAGTGCAGGAGTGTATCAATACCGTTCGGGTAACCTGCTTCTGACAGGAATTGTTTAGCCTTGGCAGCATCAGTGGGATAGCCGACGACATCGGTATTGTAAGCCCAGGTACCGGGAATTGCCCATTGGTTAATATTGATCCAGTAGTTCTTGCCTATGCCCTGATTCAAAGCTTTAGTATCGAGAGCATAGGACATTGCCTGCCTGACTTTTAGATTGGAAAAGTACGGATCGTCCACAGCTCCGGCAAGCGCCGGCACCTGACCAAACGGTGCCAGCACCATGTTCCACTTGCCTTCCGCTTGGAGCCCCGCGGCATCGGTGGGGCTGACCGAATGCGCATGTATTTCTCCGGCTTTGAGCGCCATGAGTGATACAGTGGCATCGGCAAACCTGATCAGTTCAATTTTATCCAGATATGGTTTCCCACCCCAATAACCATCAAATCTTTCATAGTTGATGGAGACATCTTTTGTCCAGCTGACGAACTTCCAGGCGCCCGTGCCTACGGGGTTCTTCTCGGCCCACTCCTTACCCCCATTGGCTTCGAATGATTTCTGGGAAATCATCCGGCCGGCATCAGCACCGTTGCACAAGGCATTGATGATGGTGTTATCAAATTCGGAAAGATTGAGCTTCACGGTATAATCGTCCACGACATCAACGGACGCTACCCTCTTCAGCTCGGCTCTGGCCCCGGAGCGGTACTGGTCTAAATTCCATTTACATACCGCGGCGTTCCAGTCTGACCCGTCATGGAATTTAACCCCTTTCCGGAGGGTAAGGGTAATAGTTTTAGCGGCTGCGTCAATCTTGTAATCGGTAGCCAATAGACCTACCATATCGCCCTTTTCGTTATAACGGAAGAGCGTTTCCAGGGCGAAGCTCGAGGACTGGCCGTCGGTCTGGCCGGTCATGGTTCCTGGATGACCGAGGCTGTAGGGCTCTGACACACTCCTTTTAAAAGTCCCACCATATTTAGGCGTCGGTCCGGTCGGCGTGGGGGAAGGTGTGGTTGTGGTTGGCGCGGCTGAGGTAGTTGTGGGTGCCGGAGTGGTGGTTTTTTCACCGCACCCGATGAATGCCAGACTTCCAATTAAAATAACCGCGAGAAACAGAAACAGTATTTTCTTCATAATAATTATATCTTCCTCCTGTTATTTTACCCATCTCGGATAATCTAAATCATACTTCCATACAATCCCCCCTCTCATGGTGCTTAAATTCTCTAAGTAGAACGCCTAAATATTAATAGCATCTATATCACTGCATTGTCAAATATGATATCTCGTTTGACATTATCAGGATAAATAATATATCATTATTCAAATTCCACCATGTATTTTTTATAACATGTCAACTTAGTAATTATAGACAAAAGAGTGTACCCGATTTACTGGAATACTGTACCAATCGCCTTGAGGTAAAAACCGATCTTTCTTTAACTAATCAGTCATACGAAAATAATAGCATGAAGCCCTAAATATTTCAGGGAGCCAAAGAACAATTGACCAGTTATATCATTCGCCGATTAATCCAGACTATTATTGTAATCTTCATCGTTTCATTCCTTTCTTTTTCTCTTATTCAATTTATGCCTGGAGACCCCGCCGCTTCTATGCTCGGCCCCAACGCCACCAAGCCACAGGTGGATGCCTTGAGGATAGAACTCGGGCTTGACAAGCCCATGATGGAACAGTATTTTCGCTGGTTGAACGAGGTTTTTCATGGTGACCTGGGGATGTCGCTCATGCTCCGTGAACCGGTAGCCGGTCTTTTTGTACAGCGGCTGGAGATAACATTATACCTATCAATGTTGGCGTTTATTTTAAGCAGTATCCTCGGGATAGGAGCCGGTATCATCTGTGCCGTCAGGCGTGGAGGCTTTCTTGACCAGTTACTTAGTGTATCCGCCAATATCGGAATTGCTATACCCGTGTTCTGGCTGGGCATTCTGGGCATCTATCTATTTTCTTATAAATTAGGCGCCTTGCCTTTTTACGGGTGGGTATCACCTGTTGAAGATTTTTTCGGTAGTCTTAGATATGCGATATTACCGGTAATTTTATTAGCCATTCCGGGTATAGCGGTAATGACCCGCCAAACCAGGTCGAGCATGCTGGAAGTTACCCGGCAGGACTATATCAGAACAGCGCTTTCCAAAGGTCTGAAAGAACGTACCGTGGTTTTAAAACACGCTCTGAAGAACTCTCTCATTCCTATCGTAACTCTGATGGGTTTGCATCTACGGATTATGGTCGGCGGTTCCGTACTGGTGGAACAGGTATTTACCATTCCCGGTATGGGCCGTCTGCTGGTCAGTGCCGCCCAGAACAAAGACTTTATCGTCGTACAGGGGGGAGTATTGTTAATCGGGGTTATTGTGTGCCTGGCTAACCTGCTGGTGGATATATCTTATGGCTGGATTGACCCTCGAACCAGATATGACTAGATGGTGACAAATGACTGAAGAAACAACCGGTATTTCATTTATTGAAGCGCCTCCCCAAGTTGGGAAATTCCGACATTTTATGAGAATAATGTTCGGACGTGGCGTGGTTATCTTCGGTGCAGTAGTGTTACTGGTACTGATAATCATGGCCATCTTCACCCCGTTTATCGCTCCCTACGGGGAGAACGAGCAGGACCTAACTCAAACGTTAGCGCAACCTTCCAAAGCCCACTGGCTGGGCACTGATGAACTCGGCAGGGATTTGCTAACACGTGTCATGTACGGTTCAAGGATTTCGTTGCTGGTGGGTATCGTGGCGGTTACGATTGCGGGTGCCATCGGTATGGGGCTGGGACTGGTGGCGGGTTATCTTGGCGGTTGGGTTAACACTATTATTATGAGGATCGTTGATGCACTGCTCGCCCTTCCCCCTCTGATTTTAATGCTGGCCATCGCCGCTATTCTGGGCAGTGGCATTCTCAATGTTCTGATAGCCTTAGGTATCGGTATGATGCCGACCTATTGCCGCCTGATGTGCGGCCAGGTTATGACCCTAAAAGAAAGGGACTTTATCATGGCTGCCCGTTCGATGGGAGCTAAAGATTGGCGTGTCATGTTAAGGCATGTCCTTCCGAACACTTTTCCACCGCTGCTGGTACTTATAACCGTTAACCTGGGTACCGCCATAATGATGGAAGCTTCTCTCAGCTTCCTGGGAATAGGTATTCTACCACCCACGGCGACGTGGGGTGCCATGGTAAGCGGAGGCTATCGGTTTCTGCTTTCCAATCCGTTGCTCTCCTTCGCTCCGGGGGTGGCCATACTCCTTGTTGTGCTGGCTTTTAATATGGTTGGCGACGGCCTGAGAGATGCGCTTGATCCCAGACTTAGAGGGTTATTATAACAACCCCCATCCGTTCATATTTCTGGAGAGTTACTATTAATTAAGGCATGGATAACTTCACAAAGGCTAGTAGGTAGTCGTATAAATATTACCTAACTATTGGTTTATTGATACAGAGACTATCTATCCTGAGGAGGCTCTTTCTTCAGGTTCTCGCTTATTCAACCCCCGTGTTTTTTCATTCTGGAACCACGGAAACCACGCACACTTAAGTACCCTTATTTCTGATATCGCTACACAATGAAATATAGTGATGATGATAGATTGTTAAGATATTTGACATTGGTGTTTTTACGTGATAGAATACGACAAATTTCAAAAAGTGAAATAAGCTTTCATAATAATGGCCAATACGTCCAGAACCGTTGACAAGGCAATTGATATCCTGGAAGTCTTTCTTCAAAAAGATGGCGGTCTAAGTTTGACCGAGATATCCAAAGCCACCCGACTAAACACTGCCACAGTCTACCGTTTAATTTCCACTTTTACCAAAAGAGGTTATCTCTCCCAGTCCCGGAAAAAGGGGACGTATTCGCTTGGTTTAAAGATGTTGGATTTTAACTATGCTATCCGCAAAAATCTAAAATATATTGACTTCGCTTATCTGTCCTTAAGCAAAATCAGCCGGGAATTTAACGTCTCCACTTTTCTGGGGATAGCAGACAATGATATGCTGCTCATCGTTGAGGAAATCGGAGCCACTGGCAATCTTCGTATTAATGCGCCTATAGGCAAAAGGCTGCCGCTATATTGTACCGCCTGCGGCAAAGTACTGCTGGCGGCGCTCTCTGATGAGGAGAGAAAAGCCTATTATCACCGGGTCAAGTTGCAATCCTTCACTTCCACCAGTATCACGGATATACCCAAGCTGGAAAAGGAACTGGCAGCGATCAGGATAGAAGGGGTGTCTTACCATAAGGAAGAATATCGGGAGGGGGTATGGGTAACGGCGGCCCCTATTTATGACGGGAGCGAAAAAGTTATTGCCGCCGCTGCAGTAATTGTCCCCATTTCCTACCTAGGTGCCAACAGTACCCAGATATATACCACCGCGATAAAAAGTTGTACCGGTGAAATTTCTCAAATTATCAGCCGGATTAGTTGATATAGTTATTCGGAAATAATGAGAATGCCTGGAATAAACGTATATAATAGGCGAGGAGGAACGTAATGGTTAAAGACTCACCACAGAAGACCATCATGGAGCCAGTTCAGGAAGTCAAGGTGTGTTACGAGGCTGACGTTGTCGTAGTTGGCGGCGGCCCGGGAGGCCATTCGGCGGCCATGGCGGCGGCGCGCAATGGCGCCAAGACCGTACTTCTGGAAAGGTACGGTCATCTGGGAGGCATGGCCACGGGAGGCATAGTTATACAGATACCGCATATGAGCGACGGCGGTAAAGAACCCATCATCGCTGGTCTTTCCCTGGAATGGCTGGAGAGACTGGATGCCATCGAGGATGGAACGCTCCGCCCCAAAATGCAAGATTTAGGCTCCAGTGACCCCAAACTGGTAAAATACTGGAGCCGTTTTATGGGCAACATAGTCAACGGTAAAATCAAGCACACGGCCTGGGTAAATCCCGAATTGTTAAAGTGCGTGCTGAACGACATGGTGGAAGACGCGAAAATCAAGCTCTATCTCCATTCCTGGGGCACCCGGGCTCTCGTTGACAATGGCAAGGTCAAGGGTGTAATATTCGAAAGTAAATCGGGGAGGCAGGCGGTACTCGGAAATATTATTATTGACGGCACGGGAGATGGAGACCTGTTGCCCTCCGCAGGGGCGGAATTCGATGCCTTTCTTGACGCCACCTCAAGAAGCTCCATGCTAGCCCTGGTCTTCCGACTGGGGAACTGTGACTATCAGAAACTCTATGATTTCAGAGAATCCCAGCCGGAGAAATTCCAGGAGCTTATCAAAGGGCTTGCCGATGCCGCCGGTACCCGCCTCATGCCCCTACCATCACCCCGCAATGACGTACTTTGGGTCAATAACTGGATACCAAATCTGAACTGTATGAACGTGGAGGATCTGACCACACTGGAAGTTGAAATGCGTAAAATGATGCGACTTGGTCATGCCTTCCTGAAAAAGAACTTCCCCACCTTTGAGAACAGCTATATCCTGGATACGGCATCGCAGACCGGCACACGCGGCGCCCGCCGGCTTATCGGCGAATACGTCATCACCAAGGAAGACTTCGCAGCCAGCAAGACATTTGAAGACACCATCGCCGTATTTCCGCGCATGGGCCCGCCGGGAGGCCAAGAGGAAGTCAAGCATGTTTACATCCCTTACCGCGCGCTGGTACCTGCGAAAGTCGAAGGTTTGCTCGTGGCCGGGCGTAGTTTCTCTTCCGATTATTATAGCAACAACATGGCCAACCTCATCCCGCATTGTATCGCCATGGGGCAGGCCGCCGGGACGGCCGCCGCCCTGGCGGTGAAGAAAGGCATCAGCCCCCGCAAGGTTGATTACAAGGCCTTGCAGAAAACACTGATGGCCCAGGGCGTACCGTTACCGGGAGTAGCCGTAGCCGGGGTAAAATAATAATTACCTCTAATTTTGATTGATACTGAAAGATATATAATTTGAAAAATAATAGAAGGAGGTGAAGGGAGTATCGATTAAAGGAATACGATATTTTGCTCAGGTTAACCAATAATCGAGGAGGTAAAAGCTGATGAAAAAGACACTATTTTTACTGTTGGCATTCGTTGTGGTGATTAGCCTGTTGCTGGTGGCCTGCGGCGAGAAGGAGACCACGCCCGCCACCACCGCCGCACCGACGACGGCAGCCCCCACTACTAAACCACCGACTACCGCCGCACCTACCACCGCACCCACCACTGCCGCGCCCACCACGCCGGCCGCCCCCACGGGTGAGAAGTACGGCGGCGTTTTTAAATACCCGCTGGGCGTAGCCCCGGCCCGGCCTATTGGCTATTTGCCGGAAGCCGCCCCGGACTCCTACACCTGCGCCTCTCCCGCCTGTGAGTCACTGATACGGATCAAGGCTGACGGCTCCATCGTAGGTGTGCTGGCCACTTCCTGGAAAGTCGCCGAAGACGGCAGATCTATTACCCTCGAGTTGAGAAAGGGCGTCAAGTTCCATGACGGCTCCGATTTCAACGCCGATGTCTGCCTGTGGAACCTGCAAACGCAGATAGATTCGAAGCAGTCGGGCGCGAGGAACTGGACATCGGTTGAAAAAGTCAATGACTACGCCGTTCGCATCAACATTGCGCAATACCAGAACACGGCCCTGACCGGCCTGGCGGGCGGCACCACCCAGCAGCATTCCAAGGAGTTTCTCGAAAAGAACGGTGCCGATGCTGCCAGGTGGCACCCGGTCGGCACTGGGCCATTCATCTTCGACAACTACGAACGCGACTCCAAGCTGACCTACAAGCGGAACCCCAACTACTGGGAAGCTGGCATACCTTATCTTGATGGCGTGCAGTTCATTGTTATCTCCGATGAAACGGTACGCAAGCTGGCCTTCCAGAAGGGCGACATACATCATTACGGTCCCTTGAGTCTCTTGGTTGCTAAGGAACTTGAGGATACCGGCCAGTATAACCTCAGTCTCGGGGGTGGCGGCCCTTATGTCCTGGTACCCGACAGCATGAACCCCAAGTCTCCGTGGGCCAACGTCAACGTGCGCTTTGCCGCCTCTTATGCCATCGACCGGGAGACCATAGCTGACGCCGTGGGGTTCGGCTTCGCTTCTGCGTCTTATCAGTTTTTCCAGACCTTCCCGGAACTGAATGTTCCCGGCCTGGTGAAGACCGAGTATGACCAGGCCAAGGCCAAGTCACTGCTGCGGGACGCCGGCTATCCCACCGGCTTCAAGACCGTGATACATCGCTTCACACGCATGGTCCCGGCGGACTATATCAACGCGGTGGCGTCCTACCTCCGCGAGGTAGGCATTGACGCGACCCACGACTCCCCCACGTCCGCCAAGTACGAGGAGTACCGCTATGGCACCTGGGACGGCCTGTGCGGGCATGGTGTCGCCGCCTTCGAGAACAAGAACCAGAGCTTCTCCTTCTATTTCACCGGCCTGCAGTTCCAGTACTGCAAGAAGCCGGCAGGGTGGCAGGAAGGTCTTGACGCCTCGCTGACTTCGCTGGAGCCTGACCCCAAGCTGATTCAGAACGTCATCGAAATCATGTACAATGACATGATGGTCATATCGTACCTGGAGCAGAAGGCGTTTGCTTTCACGCAGAAAGGTGTCCATGACGACACCAATGGAAGTTACAATACGGGAGCGGGTGTGAGCATCGCCCCGTGGCAATATCTCTGGCTCGATGAGAGTGCCAGGTAGAAATACGATAAACTGGTAGTTAAAGAGAATTAACCGTCCCGGCAATGCTGGTTCAGGGCCGGTTGCCGGGGCGGGAATCCTGCCACGGGTCGGAGGGTATCGCTAATATTTCAATAATGCCGACCTGGTTGCACGCTGGCTAACTAAACAATATTTGATATAATAATAAATAGAGCGGTAATAAATTTAAATACCCGGTCTGGCCGGACTGGTAATCCCGGTGATTTAGATAACGAATTATATATAATATTCAGCCTGTCAGGCATTGCTAGTATCTAGTTATTTAGATAAAGCTGATAGCAGGAGAGGTCTATGGGAACATATATAATCAGGCGCGTGTTGCAGATGATACTTATCCTGCTGCTGGTTACCGTGATGGTATTTTTCATGGTGCGGATATTACCAGGTGACCCTATCCTGATGTTCCTTTCTAGGCAGGACCTGGAGCAGATAACGCAGGAGCAGGTTGACCATCTCAAGCATGAACTCGGCCTGGACAGGAACATGTTTGTCCAGTATTTCGACTGGCTGGGGGACGTGGCCCGCGGGGACCTGGGGAGGTCTATCATCAACCGGAACAAGATTATCGACGATGTGAAAAGGCGGCTACCGATTACGTTTCAACTTGGTTTAATCTCATTTATCCTTAGTATTGTTATCGGTATTCCCATAGGCGTCATCGCCGCGGTGAAAAGGGGTAGCTGGGTGGATAACACGCTGACTACCCTGGGCAATTTGGGCATCACCATACCATCTTTCTGGCTGGGTATCCTGCTCATTTATCTATTCGGATACAAGCTCGAATTGCTACCGATATACGGATATGTATCTCCCTTCAAAGACCCCTGGGGCAATTTTACACATATCCTCATGCCCGTCCTGTGCCTGGGCCTGGCTCCGATTGCGTCCGGATTGCGTCTGACGCGCTCCAGTATGCTTGAGGTACTGCGGCAGGACTATATACGCACCGCCTGGTCCAAAGGCCTGAAAGAGCGGTCGATAATCATCGGACACGCCCTGAAAAACGGCCTTATCCCCGTGATTACCCTTAAAGGTATAACCTTGGCGGCTATTGTCGGGGGTTCGGTGCTGATTGAGACTGTATTCAGCATTCCCGGTATGGGAAGGCTGGCGGTGGAGGGGCTTTTCGCCAAGGATTACACCATTGTCCAGGCAACGCTGTTGATAGGTGGCACGGTTACCCTGGGAGCCAATCTACTCGTGGACCTTTCTTACGGATGGCTTGACCCGCGGATACGGTACAGATAAGGAGACAAGCATCATGTCACAAGAGGCCAACACCGCTGCTGCTTTTATAGAAGCGCCGCCCCGACTCAATGAGTTTAAACGCTTTTTAAAGGTGTTTCTGGGCCGGCCGGTAGTAATTTTCGGATTTTTAATTATCTTGATAGTCCTGATTTGCGCTATCGTACCTCAATACATCGCCCCTTATGACCCCAACAAACAGGACCTGAAAAGCGTCCTGGTGAAACCCGGCTCGGAGCATCTCCTGGGTACCGATTCACTCGGCAGGGACATGTTCAGCCGTGTTATCTACGGGGCGCGCACGGCACTTATCATCGCTTCTAGCGCCATCGGTATGTCCACCATTATCGGGACGGTACTGGGGCTGGCGGCGGGATACTTCGGTGGCTGGACATATACTATCATCATGAGGTTTATTGACACGCTGATGGCTTTCCCGGGGATGCTGCTGACCCTTACCATTGCGGCCCTTCTCGGCGGAGGCATCAAGATGGTAATTATCGCCCTCGGCGTCGGCGGTATACCGGGATATACCAGGGTCATGTGTGGCCAGACGCTCTCTATCAGGGAGAACGATTACATCATGGCGGAACGCTCGCTGGGAGCCAGCAACCAGCGCATCATGTTCAATCACCTTCTTCCCAATGCCTTCCCGCCCATGATTGTCATGATGACAATCGCTATCGGTATAACCATCCTAATGGAAGCCGGTCTAAGTTACCTCGGCATCGGCGTCAGGGAACCTACCATTGCCTGGGGCAGCCTAGTGAATGACGGTAATGCTTATCTGTTGTCCTATCCCTTACTTTCTCTGGCACCTGGTGCAGCTATTGCGCTGGTGGTCTTCGGCTTTAACATGGTCGGGGACGGCCTGCGGGATGCCCTGGACCCCAGATTAAGAGGTACACTATAACCGGTATTTGAAACTTTAGATAGAGATTTTTCACGGGATGAGACTGGCCGGTGAGCTTTTCGGAAATAAAGGAACATCGGTATATAACTCGTCTCGTTTATTATTAATGAAGTTTGGAGGCAACGATGAGTAAAAAAAGTCTATCAACAGGTAAAACAATCCGCGAAGCCGCCCGGGAAATTGATGTTTACGCCGAGGCGGAGGTTCTGGTGGTGGGGGGTGGCCCGGCAGGGGTGACGGCGGCCATCGCCGCAGCCCGTGAAGGCGCCGACACCATCCTCGTCGAAAGGTACGGTCACCTGGGGGGCATGGCTACCGGCGGCCTGGTGCTGATGATTAACCAGTTCCCAGCGGGGCAGTGCCAGGAATGGCTTGCTAAGCTGGAAAAGGTTGGCGGGGCGCATGATTTATCCAAGACCCGGGAAACCAGTATGATGCGGCACGCCATTATGGTCGATCCGGAACTGTTAAAGTGTATTCTAAATAATATGTGCCTCGAAGCAGGGGTAAAGCAGTTGCTCCATTCCTGGGGAACCCGCGCCATTGTCGAGAATAACGAAGTCAGGGGCATTATCTTCGAGAGCAAGTCCGGGCGGCAGGCCGTGCTGGGGCAGGTAGTCGTTGATGCCACCGGTGACGGTGATATTTTCGCTACCGCCGGGGCCGAGTACGATGCTTCTCTGGACAAAGGTTACCGCAGCTCGGCGCTGGCTATGGTTTTTCGCATCGGAGGTATCGACTTCGATAACTTCGCGGAATTCAGGCAGGTTAACCCGGAAAAATGGCAGCAAATGAGGGATGAAGTCGATGGTATCGCCGGATTTCACGTCGGGCCGGTACCAGCGCAGCGTAAAGACGTATTCTGGGTAAACAGCTTCATCAAAGACAAGAGCTCCATCAAGGTTGAAGATTTGACCTGGGTGGAGATTAACGTGAGAAAGGCCATGTTACCGGTTTTTGAATACTATAAGAAAAACCTGCCCGGGTTCGAAAACAGTTATATCTATGACAGCGCTTCGCAGACCGGCACGCGGGGCAGCCGTCGACTCGTCGGTGAATACGTGCTTACCGGTGAAGATGTGAAGGCACGCAAGAGCTTTGACGATATCGTCGGCGTGTTCCCGCAGGGCGTCCCGCTGGGCATGACACCGGAAGGCATGCCGAAGAATGTTGGTCTGCCTTACCGCTGCCTGGTACCAGCCAGCCTGGACGGCCTGCTGGCAGCCGGCCGCAACTTCTCATCGGACCAGGCGGCTAACACCATGTTCAACGTCATTCCTCACTGTGTGGTCATGGGACAGGCGGCCGGTACGGCGGCGGCCCTGGCGGTAAAGGATAAAGTCAAACCGAGAAAAGTGGACTACAGCAAGCTGCGGGGAAGCCTCAAGGCGCAGGGCGTGGCTTTACCTTAATGCAGTCTGGAAAAAGGTGTTATCCGGGAACCGGCAGTGACAGTAAATTGACCTGCCCGGAGCATACCACTATAATTATTAAAGGCAGACCGCAATCTGTCCCGGCCCGCCATCGGGTTAGATTTTCAATAGCAAGGTAAAGATGAAAAAAGGACCGCTTGTCGGTATTACCGTCCTGGACTGGACACAGTGGCAGATGGGGCCGGTGGCCACGGCGATGCTGGCTGACCTTGGCGCGGAGGTTATCCACATCGAGCACTATATTAATGGCGACCCCGGCCGCGGCCTGACGACGAGTGAGTTTTCCGACCTCCCCCACGGCAAACACAGCTACTTCGAGGTGAATAACCGTGGCAAGAAAAGCATCACCATCAATATGCAGAATCCGGCGGGGCGGGAAGTAATTTACCGCCTGGTCAAGAAGGCGGACGTCTTTGTGCATAATTTCCGGCCGGGCATCGCGGAAAAACTCAAGATGGATTACGGGACTTTAAGCGAGCTCAATCCTAAGCTGATATACGCCGCGGCTTCCGGGTTCGGAGAGAAAGGACCCGATGCCGGCGAGGGCGCCATGGACATGGTCGGTATGGCCCGGGCCGGCGCCGGCACGCTCCTGGGAAACGATGAAAATCCCACGCTACCACATTACGGCGGCCTGGCCGACCAGATAGGGGCGGTCTTTACTGCCTACGGTATCATGGCGGCGCTGGTGGCCCGCGAACGGCAGGGCATCGGGCAGAAGGTAGACACTTCGCTGCTGGGTAGCCTGATAGCCTGGCAGGGGCTGATGCTGGGCAAGGGTTTTTACCTCAACAAGCCGACCGTCCAGCAAAAGAGGACCTGCGCCAAAAATGCCCTCTGGAATTACTACAGATGTAAGGACGGTAAATGGATAGTCTTTGCCATGCTCCAGTCGCAGCGGCACTGGCCGGTCGTCTGCAAGGCCCTGGGGCTGGAAAATCTGGAGAACGATGCCCGGTTCAAGGATGCCGTCATACGCGAAAAAAACTGCGAGGAGTTAATTAAAGAGTTTGACCGGGCTTTCCTGGCCCGGACGTCTGAAGAGTGGGAAAACATTTTCAGACAGGGGTTGGATATTATCTATACACGGGTACGCAGCATGAACGACCTCGCCAATGACCCCCAGGTCATCGCCAATAACTATATTATGGACTATAACCACAATGTCCTCGGGCCGGTTAAAGTGGTGGGCCTGCCGTTAGGCTTGAGCCGGACGCCCGGTGAGGTCGTTGCCGAGGCGCCCGAATTCGGTCAGCATACCGAGGAAGTCCTTATCGAGCTGGGTGGCTATACCTGGGACGAGATAAACAGTCTCCGCGAACAACAGGCTATTTAACTGTCCGCTGCCTCGTTTCATATAGACAGGCTGTGTACAGCAAAGAGGTGATTTTTTGACACCAGCCGAGCAGACCAAAATCAAGCCGATTAACCGGCTGAAGTCCATGTACGCCCTCCGCGCCGAAGTTGATAAGATGTACGAGGCGGGAGAGCAGGCCAGCACGGCAGGTAAACCCGTGGCCTGGGTCATGCTGGGGCAGTGGGCCGAGCCGATACTCACCGCCATGGACGTGATATCGATTTACCCCGAAAACTACGGTAGTGTTTGCGCCGCCGCGGGCAAGGCCGGGCCGTTCCTGGAGACGTCCGACGCCGAGGGTTTCCCCTCCCACGTCTGCGGCTATGCCAGGAACTGCTTCGGCTATTCAGCCAAAATGCAGGAACTCGGGGGAATCGTCCCACCTTCGGCGCCGATGGGCGGCATGCCCGTGCCGAATTTACTGGTCGCCTCGTCGGAAATCTGCGATGCCCGCTTCAAATGGTTCCAGGCCCTGGGGCGGTACTTCAACGCCCCGCTCTGGACGGTGGAGAGCCCGTATCCCAGCCTGAAGGAGAGCCTTGAAGAAGGCACCGACGAGCGCTGCATCCGGTTTCTGGTCAGGCAGCTGGAGGAGTTCGTTGGTTTCCTGGAGGAGCTTTTCGGGCGGAAAATGGACCGGGACAAACTGGATGAAATCACCGCGGGGATGATTGGCATCAACCGCCTGCGGTGGGAAATCAACCGCCTGCGGGAAGCGCGCCCCGGACCGATGCATTCCCGGGACCTCTGGAGCACCATCACCGCGGCCTTTTTCCGCGGCTCGGAGTCGAAAGCGGTGCTGGACGGATTTCAGAAAATGCTGGCGGAAGTCAAGCAGCGGGTGGCCGATGGCGTGTCCGCTCTGAATGTAGACGAGAAATACCGGTTGTCCTTTGACGGCCTGCCGCCGTGGCACAGCCTGAATATCTTCGATAAACTGGCGGAAAGAGGATGGAATTTCGTTATCGAAAGCAATTACCGCCCCTATACTCCGATAAACACCGACCTGTCCCGCTACAGCGACCCCCTGGAAAGGTACGTCAGGGGGCGTTTCCAGAGCACTGATAACACGCTGGCGGTAGAATATACGCCCGAGGAAGCGGCAGCTATCCGCGATGAAATCAGGCGTACCGGCAGCTCGGCGCTGCTGGCCGTCAAGCACATCCGCGACTGCCGGTGTGATGGCATGGTCATCCACATCCTGCTTTCCTGCCGCTCGGCATCGCTCAATTTATGTGCGATGCAGCAGAAGGCCATGGATTTACTCAAAGTTCCGGCGCTGGTGATGGAAGGCGATATAGTGAACGCCAGTCTCTTCGACCCCGCCGACGTATTGAAAAAGGCCGAAGCGTTCGAAGAAACGATGGACTATTATAAGCAGGTCAGGCTTGAGGCGGGCCTGGCCGGGTAACCCGGCTCTAATTTGTTCATGAGGATTTTTCAAGGTGACAGCAGGTACGCTTACGGGGCTCGCTAAGGCCGACGCTATTTATCAGGACGGGACTCAAAGAGTCCTGGAACTCCAGCGGGATGGTAAAAAAATCTTCGGCTACCTGTGCATTTATCCCATCCTGGAAATGCTGACCGCCTTCGATATCGTCCCTTTCCGGCTCTTCGGCGATATCAGCGAACCGATAACCAGGGCCAATAACTACCTGCCCACGGTGGTCTGCCCCTTCCTGCGTAGTTACCTTGACCTGGGGTTGAAGGGTAAATATAGCTTTCTGGACGGCATCATTACCAGCCACGTCTGCGATGTGGGCGCCGGTGTACCGGCCATCTGGAACTATGCCATCAGTACGCCTTATACCTATCACATCGATACGCCGCACACCCTGCGGGAAAGCGCCCAGGAATTCCACCGCCAGCTAATGGACTCTCTCCAGGCATCCCTGGAAGAATATACCGGACGCAAACTGGACCCGGCCAGACTGGTTGAAGCTATCGAGCGGCATAACGAGCAGCGGGCGCTGGTCAGGGAAATGTATGAGTTGAAAAAGCCGGAACCGCCGCTCGTTTCCGGCGCGGAGACTATCCGGGTGATTAAGGCGGTGCAGAGCCTGCCGGTTGAAGAAGGCAACACGCTGCTCCGGGAGGTCATTGCTGAAGCGAAAGGACGCCGTGACGGCCCGGTGAAGAAGACCAGCCGGCTGATGATATGGGGCAGTATCCTGGACAATACCAGCCTGGTGGAGATGATTGAAAGCCTGGACGCCAATGTGGTGATGGACGATACCTGCGTGGGCAGCCGGCCTTTCTTTAATGATGTGAAGCTCACGGCCAATCCCCTGGATGGGCTGGCCAGCCATTATCTGAACCATATCAAATGTCCCCGTACCTTTCAGGCGGACTACTATGCGCAACAGAGAGACCATGTCAGTGACCTTAAAAGGCGCTACGGCTATCTGGGTGATTACGCCCGCGACTGGCGTGTGGACGGGGTCATCATGGAGGCGTTAAAATACTGCGATACCCACGGCTTTGAAGTGCCTTCTCTTAAAGACTATTTCAATGAAATAGGGCTGCCGGCCATCTACCTGGAGCACGATTATACACTGGGTATCATGTCCCAGTTGAAGACCAGGGTGCAGGGGTTTCTGGAGATTATCGCCTGACCTTCTCCGGCTGCTATAATACATCCGGTATGAAGATAAAGGGAGGGGGTGTTTGCTATTTTCTTTGCCGGTATTGACCTTGGTTCCACCATGACCAAGATAGTGCTGATTGATGAAGAAGAGCAGCTGGTGGCCGCCACTGTGAAGCACACCGGAGCGGAGCACCGCCGGCTGGCCAGCCAGGTCATGCGGGAAGCCATGAAGACGGCCGGTCTTGATATCGAGGAGATAAATTACATCGTGGCCACCGGCTACGGCCGGATTAATGTCCCCTTCGCCGACCGCCAGCTTACCGAGCTTACCTGCCATGCGCGGGGCGTCTTTAAAAATTTTCCGGCCGTCAGGCTGGCTATCGATATCGGCGGGCAGGACTCCAAGGTCCTGCAGATAGCTAACGGCAAGCTGCTCGACTTCGTGATGAATGACAAATGCGCCGCCGGCACAGGCCGGTTCCTGGAAATCCTGGCCGGTACGCTGGGCCTCAAGGTGGAAGAACTCGGGCCGCTTTCCCTCACCGCGAAGAAGAAAGTGCCCATTACCAGCCCGTGTACCGTCTTTATCCAGCAGGAGGTTGCCATCCACATGAGTAATGGCGTCCCTATCGAAGATATCGTGGCTGGTCTTCATGATATCATCGCCGTTAAGGTTTCCCAGATGGTGAAGAGACTGAAGCTGGCGCCCGACGTGGTATTTACCGGCGGCGTAGCCAAAAACGTCGGCGTGGTGCGGGCACTGGAAGAGAACCTTGGGTGTAAATTACTGGTGCCGGATGAGCCGCTCTTGAGCGGGGCCCTGGGAGCCGCCCTGCTGGCGAAAGAAATCGTCCTGAAAGCCAGGGCGGCCGGCCAGCCAGTAAAAACCAGCGAACGGCGCCTTGAGGACGGTAAATTATATACTTAGGCTATTAATATGCCATACTACATGGGGATTGACATCGGCACCGGTACCAGCAAAGGCGTCATCATCCGGGACGCCAGCCTGGAAGCTTATCATTCGCTGCCATCGGGTATTAATTATAAAGCGGCCGCCGATAAACTGGCCGCGGCGTTGCTGGAAAAAGCCGGGATTACCATGGACGATATCCGGTATACGGTGTCCACCGGCTACGGCGCCGGTAGCGTTGGGTACAGCCGCCAGAATGCCAACGATATACGCTGTTGCGCCCGCGGAGTTTACAACCTGTGTCCTGATGCCAGAACCGTTATCGATATAGAGGGGCAGACCACGCAGGTCCTCCGGCTTGGGCCGCAGGGCCAGATAGCTAACTTCGTCACCAGTGAAAAGTGCGCCAGCGGCAGCGGTCGCTTCCTGGACATCATCGCCAATGTGTTGCAGATTCCTCTGGAGGAAATCGGCCCGCGCTCTCTCAAATCCAGAAACCCGGTCACCTTCACCACCGCCTGTGCTGTCTTCGGCGAGTCGGAGGCGGTCTCCCGGGTGGCGGAAGGGGTGCCGGCCGAGGACATCCTGGCCGGAGTGCACCGGGCCATGGCCGACAAGATAGCCACGATGATGGAAAGGGTCGGCATCGAGGAGCGCTGCGCCTTCTGCGGCGGCGGCGGCCTTAATATCGGGCTGGTCAAAGCCTTGGAAGCGGTGCTGAAAGTTAGGTTATTGGTGCCGCCGCAGCCTCATCTGGTAACCGCGCTCGGGGCGGCCCTGCTGGCCGGGGAAGCCAGCCATTCTATCGTGTCATAACCGTCATCGGCCTCGGCCCGCCGCGCGTAGAACTCGCCTTCGGAGGAGCCGGTACCGCGCAGGTCCTGGAATACCACGGCGTAGCCGGCGCGGACATACTTCTGGGGATTCATGTAACCGCTCAGAACGTTGCTGGTGGTTTCGCTCTTGTTGTAGGGTAAACGGGCCAGGATAGCCGGGTGTTTTTCAGAGTCATCGGGACGATAGATATCGGCATACAGGATGATACCGTCTCTCATTTTAGCAGGGACATTGATATCCAGCTTGATGGATTCCTGCGACAACAACTGCGTTCATCTCCATGGAAGACGCTTCAGTCACAGACAATAGTACGGTTATTGTTTGCCAGTAACTCTGCCGAGAAGGAGAGCAGGGGTTAGCCGCAACTCGACCGACCCCTGCTTTATCTATTTATTTATTCAGCCAGGTATCCTGCAGGGTTTGCTCCCAGGTCAGGGTCTTGAAAAACCCGTCGTTCATGACGTACTTGTAGCGGGCCGCAATGCTGGTGGTCCGGCAAAGCGTGGTGAGGGAGCAATATTTATCGCGGATAAGGCCCATGGCCTGCTGGGTCTTGGCCTTTTTGGTAGCAAAATCCTCCGCCTGGGATATTGCTATGATAACCTCGTCAGTCTCCGGAGGGTACAGGATGCTGCGGTACGGTACGCCGAAGCTCGAAAAGCCTACCGTAAGTATCCGGGAAGCGTCGGCCGATTCCGAGAAGTTCCAGCCTAACAGAATATTGGTCCAGCCGGTCTTGATGACGTATTCGTTGAACTTGGCCGGGTCGGCGATGTCCAGCGTCAGGTTAAAACCAGCCTCGTTAAGCTGGTCCAGTATGGCGGTGTACATGTCAACCGATGAAGCCGGGGTATTACGGACGGTGAGTTTTACTCCCAGACCGTAGGCGTAACCGGCCTCGACCAGAAGTGCCTTGGCTTTATCAACATTATAGGAATAGGGCGAAGGTGAGGTGTTATAGCCCCAGGTGTTTTTGCCGCAGGGCTGGTCGGTGGATTCCCAGTAGCCGAGACCGATGGTATTGATGATGGGGTCGCGGTCGATGGCATATTCTATGGCCTGGCGCACCTTGATATTGGCAAAGGGCGAGGTATCGTGGGAGCCGTCGCCGGCCAGGCCGAACAGCGCCCCGAGGCATTTGTTAAAGCCATACTTGCCCGCTTCTTCCAGGCTTTTCGCGTCCTTGGCTTCCACGCCCAGGATAATATCTCCTTCGCCGGCCTTGAAAGAGGCCAGTCTTACCATGGGATCGGCGATGTAGACAAATTCCACCCCGTCAAGGTAGGGTTTGCCTGCCTGCCAGTAGCCGTCCCATTTCGTGTATTTCAGGGAGACGTCGCGCTGGAAGCTTACGAACTTGAAGGGCCCGGTGCCTACCGGGTAGTTCTTCACCCCTTCCTCGCCGCCATGGTTATTAAAGTAGGTTGGCGACACCATGCAGCCTACGTATCCGGTCAGGGCGAAGTCCAGCCCGTTATCGAACTTGGAAAGGTTGAGGCGGACCGTATATTCGTCAATGACATCTATGGAGACGACACTCCGAAGTTCGGCCTTTTTAATCGCCATCTGCCCTTCCATGTTCCATTTGACCGCTTCGGCATTGAAAGGCGTTCCGTCATGGAACTTGACGCCCTCCCTTAGTTTAATCAAGGTGGTGTTGGTCGTGGCGTCATTTTTTACCGAGGTGGCCAGCCAGGGTAAGATGGCCCCGCTTTCGTCCACCTGTAAAAGGGTCTCGACGCACGGCGAAGCGGCCAGAATATCATCGGCCCGTTGCATGGCGGGGCCGAAACCGATGGCATTGGGGCTGACACCATAGATAACCTTGAGAGTGCCGCCTTTTTTAATTGCGGGAGTGGTGGCCGTCGGTGTTGGCGTGGCAGTCGTCGCCGCTGGTTTCGTTGTCGTCGCTGTCGGAGACGGTGTGGTGGTGGTAGTGGCGGCCGGTGAGGGGGTGGTCTCCTTGGCACAACCGATAGCTAATAATGATGCGATTAATATTATCGCCAGGTTCAAAAGGACCAGCTTTGAAAATAATCCTTTAATTTTCATATTGTTATCATTCTCCTTAATCTGGTAATACCAAAAAGCCGGAACAAACAGAAAATTGGTTTGGCATTATACCATCTATTACCACCTCCTTTTTTCATTTTGTCTGTCTTAAAACTAAGTTTTGGTCTTGCTGCAAAAAGTGTTCTTGGGATTATCGGCTAATAAGTCTATCCTCTCTAATTCTTTCCAGACAAGCTCTCTGGAGCTGGTAAGGGCTCCAGTCTGTAAGCTGCCGCCGGAACCTATCGTATAGGTAATCGTTCCCGATATAATGGTATATATATCACATTTATATATAACTGTCAAACACCTGATTACTCCTTTTTCGCATGTGGTTGTTCCTGATTGCAGTATCTGTTTAATTGCTGGTATAATGGCTTTTGATATCGGTAACACCATGAAAAACAATGTGGTCAGTCAAAGAGAATATGACCTGATCGGTTTACTCAACCAGACCACGGAGACCATCTTCAGGGCCAGGCAAAAAGAGCTGGACCAGTACAACATATCCACCAGCCAGGGCGCTGTGCTGTTTATTACCCAGGCGCTGGGCGAAAAGGCAACCATCTCCGAGGTATCACGATGGCTGTTGCGTAAACCCCATACCGTCTCGGAAATCGTGAGCCGGATGGAAAAGAAAGGGCTACTGAAGAAGTCCCGGGCCCCGAAGCGTAAAAGCATTATCAAAGTTACGCTCACGCCGAAGGGACTGGAAGTCTACCGGAAATCAAAGAAACGTCGGTCTTTCCGGAATATCCTTGCCTCCCTGTCCCTGGAGGAGCGCCAGCAGATGCTCGCCTATCTGAAAAGGTTGAAAGAAAGCGCGGTTGAAGAACTGAAGAACCGTGATGAAATCCAGCTGGATATTAACTATTTTTAAAAATGCGTATTATTGATAAGTTAGTCAAGTATTTAATTGAAACGAGATACGAGGCCCTACCGAAGGACGTAGTCGAGGCCACCCGGAAGCAGATACTGGACACGCTCGCCGCGACGGTGGCCGGCAGTACCTGCAGCATTGCCGGTGAGATGAATGGCCTGGTCGATATGGTGCGGGACTGTGGCGGTAAAGAGGAAAGCACCATCATCGCCTTCGGCGGGCGGGTACCGGCCCCCGATGCGGCCTTCGTTAACGCCGTGGCAGCGGTACGCCTGGACTTCGACGATACCATCGTCACCTGGATAAACCTTCACACATCGAGGGCGATTGTACCCACCGCCTTGGCCGTGGCGGAGCGCCAGGGCGGGGTAAACGGCAAACAGCTAATCACCGCCGTAGCCCTGGGCTATGACCTGGCCTGCCGTGTTAAGCAAGCGGCGGGATATAACGCTGACAATGCCATCAGGTTTACTTCTAACTTCCTGGGTGCGGCTGCCGCCGCCGGTCTGGTTCTGGGGCTGGACCGTGAAAAACTCCGGAACGCCTTGTTCCTGGCTTTCCATCAGATGAGCGGAGCGGGCAGCACCGGCGGGGGCGGCATCGGTTCCGGCGCCAGCCTGAAAGGATTAAGCAATGGTTTTGCGGCCAGGGCCGGCGTTATCAGCGCCCTGCTCGCCGGGAAGGGGTTCGCCGCGGAGGCAGACTTCCTGGAGCCAGAAAACCAGAACAACTACTACCGGATGTTCTGCAGTGGTTCGTTTCTGCCCTGGGTGCTGACGTTGGGCCTCGGCAAAGAGTACGCAGGTACGAAAACCAGCTTTAAAGAATATCCCTGCTGCCATGGTCAGCATGCGGCTATTGAGGCCGCCCTGGGGCTGATGAAGGACCATCACCTTAAACCGGCTGACGTGTCGGAAGTCATCATCCGCCATAGTCCGCAGGACACGTCACTGGTAAGTCCCCTGGAGGTAAAGCAGAACCCGCAAAACATTATTGAAACGCAGTTCAGCCTGTGCTGGGGAGTGGCCAGCGCTATCGTCTATGGCCAGGTGGGGATAAAGAATTTTTCCGCGGAGGCCCTTAAAGATACCCGGGTACGCCGCATGGCCCGGAAGGTATCCGGCAAGGTGGATATGGTGATGGCCCCGGAACAGGGGTTCCCGGCGGCTGCCGCGGATATCAGGACCGTCAGCGGCAAGGTTTATTCCCGGCAGGTTGACCACGCGTTCGGCACGGTGGGGAACCCGATGAGCTTAGCCGACGTGATAAAGAAGTTTAGATATTGCTGCGGCTATTCCGTTTATCCCATCCCCGAGAAGAACCAGGACGAAGTGATAAGGATGATAGAAGGCCTGGAAAAAGTCAGAGACGCCGGCCGGATGGCCCGCCTGTTGGGCTGAATTTACCTGCTATAATATACCCCTTAACCGCGGGTCAAGGGCGTCCCTCAAACCGTCTCCCACCAGGTTGAAAGCCAGCACCACCAGCATCACCGCTACCCCCGGCGCGAAGGAAAGCACCGGATTATCGGTCAGGTACTGGTAGCCGTCGCTTACCATGGCTCCCCAGGCCGGTGCCGGCGGCGAAATGCCGATGCCGAGAAAGCTTAACGAAGCTTCCGCCAGAATGGCTATGCCCATGTTCAGGGTTATCAGTACCAGTATCGGCGGAAAAGAGTTGGGCAGCAGGTGTCGCAGCATGATGCGTCCGTGCCCGGCCCCGCTTAGCACGATGGCGGTAATATAATCGCTTTCCTTGATGGACAGTACCTGGCCGCACATCAGCCGGCAGTACGTCGGCACCATGGAAATGCCGACGGATATCATCACGTTTTTCAGCCCGCCCCCCAGCAGAGCGGCGACAGCCAGGGCCAGGACGATAGGGGGAATAGACATCAGGGCATCCGTGATTCTCATTATCACATTGTTAGTCCAACCGCCGAAATACCCGGCCGCCAGGCCCATACCCATGCCGATGACCGCGGCGATGCTGGTGGCGATGACGCCGACCAGCAGAGAAACCCTGGCACCGTAGATAATCCGGCTAAGCACGTCTCTACCGAGACGGTCGGTGCCGAGGATGTGCTCCGAGGATGGTTGCTTTAATGATGCGGCCATATCTGGCTTGATCGGGTCATAGGGCGACAGCCAGGGTGCGAATATGGACGCTATAATCAGCAGCAGGACGATTACTGTGCCGAGTATCACCACCCAGCGACCGAAAAACACACGGCGGAAGCGCCTGAACTCGCTGACCCTGGGCGGTGCCTGCGTCAGGTCGGTAAATCCGGTTACCTGGTTTAAATTCTGGTTATTGTTCTGCATCATCGTTACTGATAACGTATTCTGGGGTCGAGCCACCCGTAGGAAATATCAACGAGAAGGTTGGCCAGCAGCACTACCGCCGCTATAATCAGGGTGCAGGCCTGGACGATAATGAAATCTTTGTTGAGAACGGAATCAACCAGCAGCCTGCCCATGCCGGGAATATTAAAGACTTTCTCAACCAGTACGGCACCCCCCACCAGTGTCCGCAATTGGATGCCCAGCACGGTCACCACCGGTATGAGGGCGTTCTTCAGGGCGTGTCTCAATACCACACCCTGTTCCTGCAGCCCCTTGGACCAGGCAGTACGTATGTAGTCCTGCCGGACCACTTCAAGCATGCTCGAGCGGGTCTGCCGGGCCAGGACGGCAATGGCGGGAATCGCCAGGCAGATTACCGGCATAATTGCCTTTTTAATGCTAAGCCATAAATCATCAAAAGGAGACGTGTATCCCTGAATCGGGAGCCAACCCAGGTGCAGTCCGAGTGCGTAGATACCCAGTATGCCCAGCCAGAAAATAGGTATGGCGATGCCGATGTTAGCCAGCAAGGTGATGACCGCATCTAAAAAGCTGCCGCGCCTTACGGCGCAGATAATACCCGCCGTTATGCCGACGAAGGTGCTCAAGACTAGGGATAACAAAGACAAGTGTATGGTCACCGGCAGGCGGTCGGCGATGATGCCAGTCGCGTCCTCCCGGTAAATCACTGATTTCCCCAGGTCGCCATGAATGGCGTTGAATAACCAGTGGACGTACTGTACCACCAGCGGCCGGTCCAGCCAGAGTTCCTTGCGTAGGGCGTCGATACGCTCCTGGCTAACATCCATACCGAGCATAATCATGGCCGGGTCCCCGGGCATGATATGGAGCAGGAAAAATGCCATGATGGTGATTAATAGCAGGACGATTATGCTTAATAGCACCCGGCGGACGATGTAAGCTCCCATGGTTCTCTAACTTGACCTGTCTTTCCAGGGAAATATAGCGGCAGTTTGCATCGGAATTGTCTAAGATTTACCGATAAAATATTAATCTACAGTATAATGAGAACAACAGCCAACATTGTAATATAATTAATTTTTAATTTGCAACCATGATATCAGAAAAAGCCTGTGGCACCTAATAAAAACAGCAAGGCTCGGCATAACGAAAACCAGGTTGCGGGAAGAGGACCGGCGTTATCAGCAGAGAGAGCGGATGACTCTATAATCAGGGGGACTTTAAGACGGCGGTGGAGGGGTTTTTAAAGCTATCTGGCGACCCCGGGGGGCTTCGGGGTCGTATGCAATATCTCGATTCTGGGTTCTATCCAGTAGAAGCCCCAACTGAAGTAGGTATCAATTGGAGAGGGAAACTTATGCCTGCTCTTTGGTTAAAAGTGAATGAACAGCGTAATAATACAAGCCTTCGCGAGTTAGCTAAAGAATATGGTGTTTCCTATGAAACAATGAGGCGGACTCTGGCTGTCATAAGACCCCAAACGAAACCGGTTGAGAGGTAACCTTTTAGAGTACCCATACCGAACAAATCTCTAGTAAAGGGGATTGACGAATGCCCGGGTGGATTGTAGATTGATAACGTAAAAACTTAATAGCGAATTGTGAACGGGGCAAGCAACCTTCACAGGGAAGGTGACTTGCCCTTTCTTTTTTGGCGGAAGCATTGAAATGCGAACGAACATGAGTCCGAAGGAATTCATTGAAAAACCTTGAAATTTTGGCTCAAATATTGACACTGACCATAACAATCAAAATCGTAAGAAAAGTTTTTATTTTAATTGAACAAAGCGATAGACGAAGGCGTCTCCGAGATAGCTGAGAGAAAAGCGGAGCCGCCGGTATTGTTCGAGTTCTAACACACTGCTGTGTAAGGGGTTGGGGGCGAAATTCCCCGGCCCCTTTTTTGTCCCTTTTATGGCTTATTCCTCAATCCCTGGCAATACTCTTGAGTAAATAAAGTAGTCCCACCAGGGTGCGCTGGGT
>CAYWZO010000016.1:0-4698 GCA_964462865.1 uncultured Dehalococcoidaceae bacterium
CCCCGAAATCCATATGATCTGGAGCGATTCTCCCTGCTGGATAACCTGCTGGAACGAAGGACACCGTCTGATAAAGGCATTCAGAGACCCCAAGATAGAGTTTGTTCTTGTGCAGCACCCCTGGCTGGAAAACGACTGTCTGCTGGCGGATATTATTTTGCCGGTCAATACTGTTTTTGAAGAAGATGATATCTCTTTCGATTACATGAGCGGCCAGTATACTGTCGTTTTCCCCGAGAAGAAGTGCATCGAGTCCATCGGTGAAAGCATGAGCGATTATGAAATAGTATGTGCTATAGCGGAAAGACTGGGTGTATCCGGAGAGTATACTGGTGGAAAATCAGTTGAGGAATGGATAAGAGAGAGTTTTGAACATTCACGCATTCAAAACCTGGTCAGCTGGAACAAAATCAACGAGAAAAAGTATTATGTGGTACCGGTTTCTCCGGATTGGCAAAAAGACCCGCCGGGTTTGAGACAGTTTTACGAGAGCCCTGAAACTAATCCCCTCAAGACGCCCACCGGGAAAATCGAATTCGAATCGGTGGGGCTGAAGGAACACTTCCCCGATGATGACGAGAGGCCGCCCGTGCCACACTGGATACCCTACGGTGAGACTCACCAGGAGAGCCTGCGGCACCCCAGGTCAAAAAAATATCCGCTGCTTATCTGTAGCAACCATCCCAGATGGGGAGTTCATGCCAATCACGAGGATATCTGCTGGTTGAGAGAAATACCTACCTGCAAGGTAAGGGGGCCGGACGGATATCAATATCAACCGGTCTGGATTAATCCCCGGGATGCTGCCGCCAGGGGCATTAGAAACGGCGATGTCGTGAAGGTTTACAACGAAAGAGGCGTGGTGCTGGCCGGGGCCTATGTCACCGAGAGGGTTATGCCCGGGGTGGTCAGTCAGGACCACGGAGCAAGATATGACCCGATAGTGCCCGGAGAAATTGACCGGGGTGGAGCTATCAACGCGATATCTCCGCGAAAAACGACCTCCAGAAATGCCTGCGGCATGGCGGTAAGCGGTTTCCTGGTAGAGATTGAACGGGCTAATCTGGATGATTTAAGGAGGCAGTATCCCGAAGCCTTTAATAGATATTTTCATCCCGCCTCCGGTCTGTGCCTGGAATCTTATATGGATAGAACATAAATGGAAATAATGCTGCTATTATACCTCCCAGGGCTTCACAAAAAAGGATAAAGATTATTTTACGCCAGCAAACTGGGAAGTATCAGCCTCGTACCGATTAATCAATCAATGATAAACCATGTTTCAGGGGGAGTTCGTATCTCTTGTTTTTCTATTGTTTGAAGACTATTATAAATAAGCAAATATTAATCAAAAAAATGTGAAACAGGTACGCGATGAGCGAAAAAGTTTATGGTGGCGTTGAAGCGGGAGGAACCAAGTTCGTTTGCGTTATTGGCACGGGTCCGGATATTCTTGAAAAAACTGTATTTCCTACCACCAACCCTGACGAGACCATTCAAAAGGCAATCAGTTTTTTCCTAGGCTGCACCCGCCTGAACCCGCTTGCCGCAGTTGGAATTGCTTCGTTTGGTCCCAGTGATATCCATAAGAATTCCGCCACCTGGGGCTACATCACTTCCACGCCTAAGGACGGGTGGTCAAATGTTGACTTTGCCCAAAGAGTCCACCGTCAGCTCAATGTGCCGGTAGCTTTTGACACCGATACAAACGGAGCTGCCCTGGGTGAGTATGTCTATGGGGCAGCCAGGGGACTTGATACTTTTATATATCTTACGGTTGGCACAGGTATTGGTGGCGGTGGTGTGGTAAACGGTAAACCGATGCATGGGCTGGTACACCCTGAAATGGGACATATCCGAATTCCTCATGGTTGGCAAGAAGACCCGTTCCCGGGCAATTGTCCCTATCACGGCGATTGTTTAGAAGGTCTGGCAAGTGGCAAAGCAATGGAGCTTCGATGGGGGCAATCGCCGGACAAGCTTCCTTTAAATCACCCTGCCTGGGAACTGGAAGCAAAATACCTGGCGCTGGCAATTAATAACTATATATGTGCCATATCTCCCGAACGTATCATCGTTGGGGGCGGGGTGATGAAGAATCCTCATCTTATAACAGCTATTCGTAGCAGGGTAGAACAGAACTTAAATAAATATGTGCGCTCTGATGCAATTATAAAAGACATGGAACAATATATTGTCCCTCCAGGGCTGGGTGACCTGGCTGGTGTTATCGGCGCTATTGAGTTAGCGAAAAGAATAGAATCCATTTAAAAACCAAAACACTTTTTAACTGTTCAGAAAACTGACCTGACCCCCTGAAACGATACCATTTATAATCTCTCAAAAGAATGTTATGGGGGCAGGTCAGTAATAATCTTAAGGAGCTCCGGGAGTGGTGTAAACAGACGAAGACGCTAACCGTTAAATCTGGATTTGCATTCCCTCGCGGGCAACGGTAATTGTAATATTTAGAGCCTTGGCTACATCAACCAAATCCTCTTTTATCTTTGGCTCAAGTCCGGCATCCATGTGGATAGTGACCACCCGGGGCAAATATCCCTTTATCTCTTGGAAGAGAATTAATTCTTGTTTAAGCAAGCGCGGGGTCAGGTGCCTGGTTTCCCTGGCAAATTCTTCGTAAGCGTTGGGAAACGTGACATCAACGATGAGCAGTTGGGGGGAAAGGTATTGCCAGCAGTCCTCAATGCCCGGGCCCGTATCGGCTGTATAGAATATCGTTTTCCCCTGTTTATCGCTAATCTGGTAGCCCACCGTCTCTTCAAGGTGTTTTACCGGAACAGCGAGGATTCTATGACCATCAATATTTTCAGGTTCGTAAGGCTTGATGACATTAAGGCTGATAACCGGTCTGGTCACCGGCAGGTTCTGGAATCGCGGGTAGACAGCGCCATTAAGAAAATGCGTCTTGATTGTCTCAATCACGCTCATCGTCGAGTATATTTTTATACTGGCATTTCGCATGGAAAGGTTCAGGGCGATTCCGGGAATGTCCCGGATATGGTCGTAGTGTTGATGGGTCAGTAAAATCGCATTTAACTTTTCCTGCTCCGATATAGAGAGATTGGAGGTCAGTCCCCCGGCATCGATAGCCAGGGTATCGTCAACCAGAAAACAGGCATGGCTGGTGGTCGGCGATTCGCAGTTATGTGTACCTAAAAAACGGATGTTCATGATAAAATATCCGCATTCTTCTCCAGACTTTCTACCGTTTTCATCTTTTACGCGGTTGGTTTGACAAGCTTTAGCCTGAAAAGAAATTAATAGTCGGCCTTTTTATCATAAGCGCTAAAACCGGATATAAAGGCTTCTACGGCGACAGGACAAAATTGCTTACCGGAACATTCCTTAAGCTGACTTATCGAATGGTCTATATCAAAGGCAGGGCGGTAAGAACGATCAGTTGTCATGCTATCGAAAGCATCGGCAACGGCTATCAGCCGGGCACCCATGGGTATTTCTTCTCCCTTTAGTCCGTCCGGGTACCCGCCGCCATCGTACCTTTCGTGGTGATAGCGGACCAAATCGCTGGCCTTTTCTAAAAATGGTATTTTCTTCAGCAGGTTAGCTCCGATGGTGGTATGTTCGCGTATGATATTCCACTCGGAGGATTCCAGGACATCAGGTTTATGTAATATGCGGGCATCGATAAATATTTTACCGATGTCGTGGAGGATAGCCGCGTATTCCAGGGTCTCCATTTCCTCCGGGCTAAGTGAGAGAGATGCACCGGCCAGTAATGTAAGCTTCATCACTCTCTGGGAGTGCCCCAGGGTATACGGGTCTTTAGCGTCAATGGTTGCCGCCAGCGTAGAAATGGTGCTTTTATAGGCATCCAGTACTGTCTGGTGTAGCCTGGTATTTTCAATGGCCATGGCGGCCGTGGTGGCTACAGGGACAACCACATGCATGTCCTGCTCATTGAAATCGCTCCCATCCAGTTTGTTCAGCACTTCAAGCACGCCTATGGTTTTGCCGTGGGCTACCAAGGGGGCGCAGATGAGAGACCGGGTAACGAAGCCGGTGATTTCATCAATATTTCTCCGAAACTTCGGGTCACTGCTGACATCATTAACTATCAAAGGTCTGCCGGTACGCGCCACCTGCCCGGCGATACCGTACTGTTTGCCCATCTTGAAGTGTTTTAACACTTTCCCTACCGGACCGGAAGCAGCCTCAAAATAGAGTTTCTGTTCGTTGTTGTCAAACAAAAGTATCGAAGCCGCCGTCGCATTAAGAGCCCTGGGGGTCATTTTGATAATTTGCTCCAGCACCCGTTCCATGCGGGGGACCGAGCAGACTTGCTTGCTAACTTCGTAAAGAAGGTCCAGTCTCACCCTGGTATCGTTTTCTTTATTATTGATTGATTGAGCTGTTATCATCGTCTACTGCCTATTACCTATCATTATCCTGACTGCCTGTTATTATAGCCACGGCCATCGCCGTGGTTTGAATCAATTATCCTGCATTTTCACTTGCGACCTTAGCTGCCTCTTCCAGTGCTTTGGCCTGGGCCTCCGCCGCCTCTTTTAACGCTCTGGCTTCGGCCTCCGCCGCCTCTTTTATGGCTTTAGCTTCGGCTTCCGCCGCTTCTTTGGCGGCTTTGTCCCCGGTACCTGCTGCCTCTATCAATGCCTTGGCCTCGGCTTCCGCCGCTTCTTTTAGCGCTCTGGCTTCGGC
>CAYWZO010000016.1:4798-37272 GCA_964462865.1 uncultured Dehalococcoidaceae bacterium
TCCGCCGCCTCTTTTAATGCTTTAGCCTCGACCTCCGCAGCTTCTTTCGCGGCTTTGGCCTCGGCTTCTGCGGCTCTGGCCTCGGCTTCCGCGGCCTCTTTTAATGCTTTGGCTTCGGCTTCTGCGGCCTCTTTTAATGCTTTGGCCTCGGCTTCCGCTGCTTTTATCAATTCTTCAGCCTGGGCCTTGGCCGACTCTATTAACTCTTTGGCCTGGGCCTCCGCCGCCTCTTTTACGGCTTTATCCCCGGTTCCAGCCGCCTCTTTTAATGCTTTGGCCTTGGCTTCTGCCTCTTCTATCAGTGCTTTGGCCTTGGCTTCTGCCTCTTCTATCAGTGCTTTAGCCTCGGCCCTGGCGTCTTTCGTTAGCACTTTGGCATCGTCCTTGGCCGCCTCTTTTACTTCTTTAGCCTCGGCCCTGGCGTCTTTCGTTAGCACTTTGGCATCGTCCTTGGCCGCCTCTTTTACTTCTTTAGCCTCGGCTTGACCTATCTCTACCGGTGGGCTAATTTCGTCCCAGGTCATGTCCGTGACGTCTTCAGCGGGGGTGGTCTGGATGAAGACATCATCCCCTTGGTCAACCATTAGCAGGTCCAGACAAGGCCCGTCACCCGTGGGCTCCATCTGGGCGGCATCATAGGGTGGGGTGATATCTTCAGGAGCGACGCCTATCGGTTCAGACGGAGACTCTCCGGGCGTAACCTCGGTCTGCGTACCTACCGGGACGAAAACTTCCGTATCCTGTCCGATGACGCTGACAAGGCCTTCGGCGGTGAGGACGGAGGTGGCTCCCACCAGGTCAACCTCGGTCAAAAACCGGGTGCCGCGCACGATAGCGCAGGCTGATGGTGTTTCTATCTTATAATGTGAACCTGAATCCGCCATCTTGACCACGCGGCTCCAGGTCTGGCCTAGCCACTGTTTGAGCACGATATTGATGCTTTGTCCATCATGTTCCAGCTGCTCGACTTCGATTTCGGTGCCGGGCTCCAGTTCGATAGTGCTGCCGTCAAAGAAGGTCAGCAACGCGTGTGAATCCGCGGCGGTCCTGACATGGGCACCTGCGCTTAATGTCATCCCATCGATACCCGGCTGGCTGTCGTTGGCCTGGGGCGCCTGAATCTCGACATTACCTTCAAGTACACTTAGCGTGCATTGAGAGGCCAGGGCAGGTGAAGTGGAGATAAAATTGGATAGACCGGCGGTGGTGACGATGGCAAGGATAAGGGCAATCGTGACCGGGATAGCGATTTTTCTGACCCCGACGATAGCCTGCCATAGTCTTTGCCCCATCAGGGCCAGTTCGTTAAGTGGTGACACGCGTTCATCTATGGTGACAACCTTGGTTTGATTTGACTCCCGGTCCAGCCGGGCCGCTAAACGTTCCACGGCGGTATTTTTAAAGTCCTCCGGCGGGGCGAGTTTAGGCATGGAGGTAATTGACATTGCGATATGTAAAAGGGGCTCCAGCCTACCGCGCATATCCGGATAATCAGAAAGGCAGGTTTCAATTGATTCGCCCCCGCTGGTCCTGGTTAAACACTCATCTAATGCTTTGGTTAATATCTCTCCCATTCCCGTCCTCCTCGCAGCTTAATATCTGCCGGAGCGTCAGCAGGGCCCGCATCTGCGTTACTCTGATGGCTCCCTCGGTCTTACCCATGATTTTCCCGATTTCCTTGTTATTCATTCCCTCAATAAATTTCAGTAATATTATCTGTTTTTGATTTTCAGGCAGGTAGCCTAAAATTTTTAATATTTCCTGGTTCTCTATATCCGCTCCGATTTCCTGTTTAGGGTCAGTTATTTCAACTTCTTCTATGGGTATGAATTTCTTCGTATTGCGGAGGATATTAATCATATGATTATGGGCGATGCGGTAAAGCCAGGATGCGAATGTTTTTTCCTTACCTTTGCAAGATTTAATTGATTTCCAGGCTTTCAGGAACACTTCCTCGGTGATATCCTCCGCTGTCATCCTGTCCTTTACCTGATAGAAGATATACCGGTAAATCTGGCCAAGATAGACATTATATAACTCACCGAAGGCTGTAAAATTACCGCTGGCAGCTTCTGCCACTAGCTCCGTAATCTCAAACTGATTATAGGTCGCTGCCGGAGCGGTTGCCGGAGTGTTTTTTTCCTCCCTAACTGTATTACAAATAACTTTCATGGTTTGTTACACTCTGCCTTTTAGGAATTAAGCAAAAGGTGGTTTCTTTGCCCTCGGACGGCTGTTTCTCGATATCCAACACTTCATAAGCTCTTACGGCATCCTGTTTACCTTTTAAAGATAGCGGCTTTAAAGGCGTCGCGTGTACTTTGCTTTCTATCAGGTCATAGGTATTGGCACCGATCCACACCTTACCGCCGGGGGCAATGCCGGCTAACCTCGCCGCGGTATTGACCGCGTCACCTATCACTGAATATTCCAATCTGTCCAAAGAGCCCATGTTACCGGCCACGGCTTTGCCGGTGTTGATACCGATACCAAACTCCATTTGGGGAAGATTGATTGCCCCCTCATGTAACTCCCTGAGAGCTTCCTGTGCCCTGACGGCGGCTCTGACGGCTGATAGTGCGTGCTCCTGGCAGGCTATCGGCGTATTCCAGACCGCCATAATACTATCGCCACCAAATTTATTTACCATGCCGTCATGCTGGATGATAGCGTTGATAATCACTGACAGGTAGCGATTCAGTATGCTGACTAATTCCGGCGTGTTCATTTTTTCGGAAAATCCGGTAAAATCACGGGCGTCGGCAAATAATATGGTAACGGTGCGTTCTTCGCCCCCCAACTTCAGCGAGCCACGGTCCATGGCATCTAAAATCGTGCTGGCGATAGAAGGGGAAACGTACCGGCCAAAAGTCTTGGTAATCTGACTTTTTTCGTACCTCTCCGAGGCAACATTATATAAGTTTACCGTTATAAATGTACCGGCGATAGCGAGGGGCGGGTATAACATATCCAGCAGGATTCCGTGGTCAAAGAAAGTAAAGGCAGTAATCGTATAAATAAGACCGAGAAGGACGACCGATAAAGCAGCCCAGAGAACCCGAAGGCGTAATACTATCAGGCCGGTGAGAAATGCCAGTAAAAATATTGATATTAGTGTGATAACAGACGGAGACGATTTCAGGAAGTTACCTTCTAAAATGGTATCCATGGCACTGGCGTGCAGTTCCACGCCGCTCATGACCTGCCCCATCGGTGTCCAGAAAGTGTCCCCGAGGCCGATAGCGGTAGCGCCGATGATTGCTATCTTGTCCTTGAACACATCCGGGCTGACAGAATTCCTCAAGACATCAACACAAGATAAGATGGGAAAACCAGAAGAGGATGACGTACTGTCTTTATAGTTGATAAGCATGGTATCGGCGTTTTCGAGCGGTATCGATCTTCCCGCGAAAGATAAATGTTTATCCTGGGGGAGAGATTCAATAATCTGCGGACGGCGGAGATATTTGGCCACGGCGGATAGCGATAATGCCGGTTCATAGGTATCGCCGTTTTTAACGATAATAGGTAGCCTTCTGACGATGCCATCCTCATCGGGCAGAATATTGGCATGCCCGGTAGCGAGGGCGCTATCCTCGTAGGCCGATAACGGTCTGACGGCACTTTCCAGGTTAATGATATTGCCATTTAAGTTAGGAGATTGTGCCTCCAGATTACCGGCAAAAGGTAAGATAACGTTTCCGGCCTGTTCGATTGAGGTGATTAGCTCATCGTCACCAACTGTTGGTTCGGAAAAAAGAACGTCAAAAACGATGACACGGGCCTCTGCTTTTACCAGTGTGTTGATTAACTGGGCATGATAATCCCTTGGCCACGAAGAAAAGCGACCTAACTGGTCGAGACTCCTGTCATCGATAGCTACGATGGCAATATTATTATCCGGGCCGGCTCCGGAATCGGAATTGGCAGCCCGATAAAAAATATCACTGCTTTGCAGATGAAGCCCGTGAAACAGGTTGAAATGGGAAATTAAACAGCATGCCAGACCGACAAAAACTGCCGAAAATAGTCCGATTATAATGCGTCGTTTTCTCTTTGATGACCTGACCATATTGTTATAGTCCGCGATGATACGTTTTTATTCTTATTAACGATGACTAGTACTTTAGTCTTACTTAAGTTAGTACTATCGGTGTAAAAAAAAAGTAAAAATGATAATAAAAAAAATAAAAATATTGTAAATATTGCAATTTTCTTTATATGAATATGAAATCGGCCTTTATCTGGCCGATTATCTATTGCCAAATGAAATTTAAGCATTCCGGAGTTGTTACAGGGAGAGTTTGACCCTGCTCCGTTCCTTAGTTCTAATATAAAGCTGGTTTTTTATCATGACGCTCTGGATAATTGCTTACTCCACATGTTTGGTGTATTAACTACTCACCAGTAAATTCTGATATAATAGCCCTTGGTATTGGCCAGGTGTGCGCCCGGACGGCAACTTTGTTCTATAATCAGACTGTATTTTCCCCTCGCTGACGGCTGCCTGTGAGCGTAAGTCTGGAAATATAAATAATCTAAAATAGAAAAGACTGGATTGAGTATGAGAATATTACAGCAACTTAAATATCAACCTGCTAAAGTTGCCGGGGGCTGCACCGACCGGATACTTAGGATTAATCTCGGTACCATGGAAATCGCGATACAAGAATTAGCATCCGACTTTAGACAAAAATACATCGGAGGCCGGGGTTATGCCATCAAGCTGATATGGGACGATTTAAGAAAGGAAACGAGATATGACAGTCCCGATAATCTGCTGGTAATGTCTAACGGGCCGCTTGGTAATGAGCCCGGATTTCCGGGGACCGGTAAGTTCATTGTGGGTACTATTTCACCGCTGACAGACACCTTTATCGATTCCAACGTGGGGGGACATTTCGGGCCGCTTTTAAAACTGGCAGGGTTTGATGCCCTGGCGGTGTCGGGGATATCTGGAGAGGAAGCGTTTATTTTGATTGACGGTGATGAGGGGTCCATCAGTATCGTAGCTTCACCGGCATATGATGGTGAAAGTGACCAGGGTGCGCTTTCCTTTGGTGAGAGGCTTTTGAAAGACGTTAATGGGGGACAATACAGCGATTCCCTGGCGGCGGTAGTCGCCGGGCCGGGGGCGCTTAACTCCAGGTTTGGAATTGTCAACAGTCTTTATTTTGACGGGAGGCGGAACCGCATCCGTGCGAAACAGGCCGGCCGGGGAGGTACGGGGACGGTCATGCGGACAAAGATGCTTCGTGGCATTGTTGTGAAGTCCAGTCTGCCCAAAGCTAACGGCAACAATGCGATAGACAAGGCAATGGTGAGTCAGGCGGGCAGTAAATTGAGAGAAGTGATTGCTAAATGGGACCCGGTGCAACTTAATCTGAAAGCCTGGGGAACGACCGGGCTGGTGGAATACATGAACAAATTCCATATCCTCCCGATCAATAATTACCAGTATGGCCAGAGCACCGAAGCGACGAAGTTGTTTGCCAATATATTCCTTGACAATTACTTCAGCAAGGATGTTCCGGACGGCTGCTATTATGGATGCAATCTGGCCTGCGCCAAAGGTGCCGAGGGCATTGTATTAACCCGGGGACCAAAGAAGGGATTAACAGTAAGTGTTGACGGTCCGGAATATGAAACCGTTGGTGCCGTGAGTAATATGGGTATTTTTGACCCGCAGTTTGTCCTGGAGTTTAACTGGTACTGCGATGAATATGGCCTTGATACGATATCCACAGGCGTTAGCATTGGTTTCTTCATGGAATGTGTGGAACGGGGATTTTTAAGCGTTGATGATATCGGCGATGATTTGAGATTCGGCAATATCAACGCGGTGGACAGGCTCCTGCATGAGATACGTAAGGGCGAAGGCTTCGGGAAGGTAGTCGGACAAGGAGTTGCCCGGGGGAAGAAATGGGTGGCAGAAAAATATGCTTCACGGAAAAAACTCTCGGAAGATTCTGTCTTAGCTGAGTTGAATAAATTTGCCATGGAAGTCAAAGGACTTGAATTTTCCATGTATATTACCAAGGAGTCTCTGGCTCAACAGGGAGGTTACGGATTCGCCTTGAAAGGACCCCAGCATGATGAAGCATGGCTTATCTTTATCGACCAGGTATATAAAGAATTGCCTACCTTAGAACATAAAGCAAGTGCCCTGAAGTGGTTCCCTTTAATTCGCACCTGGTTCAATGCTACCGGTCTGTGCAAGCTACCCTGGATTGATGTACGCAATCCTGAAGCCGCCAGTACTTCTGATCCCTCCAAGAACCTTCCCACGCTCGCCTATTACGTTGACTATCTTAACGGTACTACCGGGAGCAGTAAAAGCCTTCAGGATATGCTGGACGACTCGGAAAGGCTTCAGCTTTTACAAAAGCTGATTAATCTGCGCCAGGGGAAAGGGGCACGTGCTGATGACAAGATTCCCGGGAGGGCGATGGGGCCGGTATATATCAATGAATACCAGTCCCGGGCTGATTATTATGATGGGTGGTTAAAGGAGAACTCGGGGGACGGCCTGCTTCCGGAAAGTATGGAGGAGAGGCTTGACCTCATCATTGAAAGAAGAGAAAAGGCTTACCAAGAACTCTGTGACCTGGTTTATGAGAAGAAGGGTTACACACCAGGAGGGATTCCGAAGCGTGAGACCGTGGAGAGGTTTGGTCTTCTGGACGAACAGGCCAGCCAGCTGCTTGAAGAATACGGTGAGTAACGTAGAATTAAAGTTTTTTAGGAAGGTATTATATTATGGTCTTGGGTGAAGATATAATGGTTACGGTTGAACTTAGTGGGATTCAACGAAATATTATCAAAGCAGATAAAATAGATATACCTTTGTCCGGGAAAACAACTGTACGTGATGCCCTCGAATACATGAGGCACAAGTATCCTGCCCTCCCTCTGGATACAAATTCGGTTCTCGTGGCTATTAACAATGAATTGGTACCTCTGGACAGGCTTTTAATGTCTGAAGATGTAATTAATATTCTACCCCATATCGGAGGAGGGTAGGTATAATTTGTATTACCTTGGTCAGTTAATTACCGGTATTCCCACAGGTGGAAAATGTAGCACCTGAAACGATAACCAGGCAATTCAAATCGCTTTTTTCATTGATTCACGAATAAGAGAATGGCAGCGGTCCCGTTCTTCCAGAGACGTGCTCACGGAAATGCCTCTAGTTATGTAGCCGGTTTAAGAATATAGTCAGGTGGTGACTAGCGGGGTGGCACCACCGGTACCAGAAGGAAGGAGTCATACTTGCCGCCCGTATATATCGCCTGTTTCCCTCGGTTGACAGAGGCATTGAACCCGTAAGGTACGTCTGCAATTTCTCCCCCTCCATAAATTCCTGATATGACCACCCTCAATATCTCACCCTTGCGGAACATGGTAGCCGATGGCAATATCGGTATCTGGCAGGGAACAATGTCGCCCGGTTTCACTTTTTCTCCAGAGCCGAGAATGTGCTTCGGGTAAGGCTCCCAGGGAGTGGACTTTTCCTTATCCAGTTCCCGGTGCGAAAGCCGTAACCAGCCGAAGGCTACCGGATATCTTGCCGGCAGTAACCAGCTATCAAAAGGCACTTCATTACCATGAGCATCCAGCTTTTGCAATGTAATGAAGAGGTCCATGTCATCAGCTTCTTCCGGCGAACACCAGAGCTTCAGACTCATATAGCCGGTCAGCTCGGTATCTTGCTCAAACGTAAAATCAAATACTGCTTTCCCGCTGGCCGAATCGTAACTGGCCTTGCTTTCCTGCCGGTTTTTATCAGGTCTTAATCTATAGTCCGCTGCATCAAGGTACAACTTCCGGTACCGTGTCCCGGGAATCGGGAAGTCGTGTTCATAACGCACCGTATATTTATCAAGGGTTTCCCGCGTTTCCAGGCGCACCGGCGGCATGTCCAGTATCCTGCTGTCAGTACCTTTAAGAAAATGGTCAAAAAACAGCTTTCGCGTGGTTTGCGCCTCGGACGTGTAGAATTCGGCCCATTTCTGCCGGCCGTGCGTATAAAGCCACTTGTGCCGGGAAGAGATTTTTCGAAACGCCCGGAATGACCCGCGGGTGTGACATCCGTGGTCCGACCAGGTGGCGCAAATCAGCGCCGGAACGGTAATATCGGCCAGAAATTCGTCCTCCTGTTTTTCTACCGGCGCGGGAGGGTCCTCATTATCCGGCGGAGGCCAGGCCGGGTCAGGTACAAGTTTCCTCCTGGCGATTAGCTTCACCCATTCCGTATCCGGTAGGCCGCCGCGGAACATCTGGTCGCGGTGATAATCGGTCATGGCTTCCCAGGGGATAATGGCTTTCAGATGCGGCGGGTTCAAAGCGGCGGCACGCCATTGCGAGAACGCCAGAATAGAAACTCCGCTCAACCCGATATTCCCGTTACTCCAATTCTGTATCGCGGCCCATTCAATCGAATCATACATATCGCGGGCCCAGAGGCCCTGGTAGAGCAGGGCGTGCTCTCCCATCGCGCCGTCGAGTTCTGCAGTTCGTATTTTCCCGGGTGACCGGTTGAATCCCCTGGGGTCAACGATAACCATGGCATATTCATGAGGAATCCAGAAAGCCGGGTCTTCAGCTTCGAACGCCGTTGAACCGGTAACAGTGGGGCTGTGCGGCTCATAAGCTATCCCCCATCCGTTGAAAGTGGATGACCAGGGACGGTCTTTCGCAAAAGCAGTAAAAGCCAAAATAACCGGAAATTTCCCGGGCTTTTCAGGGCGGAAAATGTTGGCGCTAAGTTGCAGGCCATCGCGCATAGGTATGGGAACGTCTTTTTCTCTTTTTATTCCTATCATTTGTTAGACCTTCTGTTTAATATTCTTCTGGTACCGTACCGCGTTATCGGGAGAGGGCTCGATGAACTCTGATGCAAAGTGTAATTTCCCTGACGAATATTGTCAACGCACTATGACAAAATATGTGATGGAATTATATTCAATGCTGAAAAACAGGGTGATATGAAGTTATCCGGACTATTTCAGGCAAACGTGCCGAGAATCCTGGCCTAGGGGTAACTGTTCAGTTATTTTACGATATATATTATTTCCCGCGGAGTCTGGTTCTGTCTCCGCCGGAAACAAAGATGAGCTTTCAAATGGCTCGTAATAAATACGGACTATCATACTTTGCCTGTTAAACTCATGGATTTTCTAAACGGTTGTGCAACAACTTGAGATATCTTTTAGAGTGTATATATAATACGGCAGAACTAGAGATTAAGTACAATATCTTCACAAAAGAGTCCCTATAACATATTTCTTCCATGCGGAAATGCGTGTGGGTTTAAATATGGGTATCATTGATATATGGTGATACCTTTAAAAGATGTAGGCTTTTGCCTAATCCGGGTTAATTGGAACATTTCTCGGATTTATAACAGTTCCGCCAACAAGGGGCATCAGGGAGAAAATTTTTTCTTTCTCAAGTTAACCCAGTTATAAATTCCAATCCAGGTTTAATGCGGCCTACCGTTATAATGGAGCATATATAACGCTATGCAGACAAACATGGAAGGGACTCATCAAGAACCGGTACCGAACGGCAAATGTAATAAATATTATATTCTTTGCCCGTTCCTTTATGGTAAAACCAATAAGAAATGTTTTTTCAGAAAGGAGCCGACATGGATGTTTTTGACCTGCGAAGGAGAGAGTTAACCAGGAGGGACTTTCTGAAAATCGCCGGCGCCACGGTAGCTTTTTTCGGGCTTAGCCGGGCATTGACCCCGAAAATAGTCAAGGCACTGGAGGCCAACGCGGGCAAGCCGGCGGTTATCTGGCTGGAGGGGCAGGACTGCGCCGGCTGTGTGGAGTCTTTCCTGAACAACCTCGAGCCGGCGGCCGCCTCGCTGCTGCTGGATACCATATCGCTGCGTTACAACGAGACGGCTATGGCCGCTTCCGGCTACAGGGCGGAAGAAGCCCTGGACAAGACTGTCGAGGAAGGTGGCTATATTCTGGTCATCGAGGGCTCGATACCCTTAGCCGAGGACGGCCTTTTCTGCACGATTGGCGGGAAACCCTTTAAGGACATCGTCCGGGAGTGCGCCAGGAACGCTGCCGCCATCGTCTGCGTTGGGGCTTGCTCCTCCTTCGGGGGAATCCCGCGCTCCGGCCCCACCGATGCCGTCGGCTATCTTTTCCGCGGCACCCAGCGGCACCACTATTATGACGATGTCGGCCCGAAGCCCGTCATCAACCTGCCTACCTGCCCTCTGCATAACGAGCGGCTGGTGGCTGTCATCGTCCACTATCTCACCTTCGGCACCGTGCCCGAGCTTGACCACTTCAACCGTCCGGTGGCTTTCTATGGCTACAATCAGCATGAAAATTGCGAACGCCGCGCCCATTTCGAGGCCGGTGAATACCTCACCGATTGGGGAGACCCGAAACAGCAGGGCTGGTGCCTCTACCTGAAAGGCTGCAAGGGCCCCTGGGCCTACCAGGACTGCTGGAAGCGCCTCTGGAACAACCGCACCAACTACTGTATCCGGGCGAACATTCCCTGCGTCGCCTGCTCCGAGCCGGAGTTTTACGAATCGGTCAGCCCGCTGTACCTGCGGCAGTTCGATACCGAGCTGCCCGGCATCGGACGGGTGGAAATCGATAAAATCATGGCGACCATCGGCGGCGCCGTCGCGGCCGGTGTCGGCCTGGATATGCTGGTCAGCCGGGCGACGGGAAGGTGGAAGAGCCCCAGCGGTGATAATGAAACTAAAGAAGGGAAGGAGAGCTAAGGCATGGCACGGATTACAATTGACCCGATGACCCGTATCGAGGGTCATCTGAAAATCGATGTTGAAGTTGAGAACGGCGTCGTCAAGGACGCCTGGTCGGCCGGTACCATGGCCCGCGGCTGGGAAATCATACTGCGTGACCGCGACCCGCGGGACGCCCCGTACGTTACCAGCCGGGTCTGCGGCGTCTGCGAGGGCGTGCACGCCATAGCCTCGGCCCAGGCCCTGGACCACGCCATGGGTATTGATATTCCGGAGGCCGGCCGTATCATGCGTAACCTTTTCTGCGGCGGGCTTTACCTGCACGACCATTTCATCCATTTCTACGTGCTCTCGGCCCTGGACTACCTGGACATCATGGCGGTGGCGCAGTACAAAGGCAGCGACCCCGGCCTGCTGGCCATTAAAGACAAAATCGTCGCTCTGGTGCAGAAAGGCGATACCTCGCCGCTGACGCCGCGCTATGAGCCGGACCAGTACTGCGTCAATGACCCGGAGACGGTGACCACTCTGGTTTCGCACTATCTCAAGTCCATCGAGATGAAGGCAAAATCGCAGAAAATGCTGAATATCGTCAGCGGCATCCAGCCCCACCCCAATACCATCACCTACGGCGGCTGTACGGCCACGCCCTCCCGGGAGGAACTCCTGGAGTTCCGGACATTGTGGGAAGAGCAGCTTGACTTTGTGAATAATGTTTACCTGCCCGATGTTACCGCCGTGGGCACCGGGCCGCTGCTGCCGCTGGCCAAAATGGGCCTCGGCGGCACCTCTACCGGTTACCTGTGCTACCCGATGTTCCCCCAGGGAGGCTCCGCCAGCCCCGCCGATTACGCCATGGGCGGGAGCCAACATCTGGTAGGGGGCGGCGCCATTATCGGCGGGGACATCAGTAAAGTGTTGCCGCTGGACTACGGCCAGATTACCGAGGATGTCACTTATGCCTGGTATGACTATCCAACCGGAGTTGACGCTTTGCACCCCAGCGAAGGCGTGACGGAGTACAACGTCCATAAGGATGGCGCCTACTCCTTCGTCAAGGCGCCCCGCTACAGCGGCGCGGCGATGGAAGTCGGCCCTCTTTCACGCGGGCTGGTGAATAAATATCCGGCGCTGATGGACCTCGTCAAGGCCGGGGCCAAGCCGGGGGCGGTTGCCCGTCACTTCTGCCGCGCCGTGGAATCCAAGCTCGTCGCCGAAGCCGGCCTGGCCTGGATTGACCGTCTTATCGAGCTGGCCACCGCCGGCCCCATCGTCGGTATGAAAGACAAACCGGTCCCCCGTTCCGCCGCCGGATTCGGCGTCTGGGACGCGCCGCGGGGGGCGCTGGGCCACTGGGTCAGCATCCAGGACCACCGCATCAAGAACTACCAGCTGGTGGTGCCCAGCACCTGGAACGCCTCGCCGCGGGATGAGAATGAGGCGCGCGGCCCGTACGAGCAGTCACTCATCGGCGCGCCGGTGCCGGACGTGAACAACCCGATTAACCTGGTACGGATTATCCGCTCCTTCGACCCGTGCCTGGCCTGCGGCATCCATCTTATCGACCCGGAGACCAACGATATTAAAGTATTCAAGGTAGTGTAGGGGGTATATAGTATGGCAAGTGCAACGAACAACCAAGCAAGACACCCGATGTCCTTCCGGATTCTCCACGAGTTAATCATGTGGTCCATCGTCCTGCTGACCATCACCGGGTTCTATATCCACTCTCCGTTCGTGGGCGGCGCAGGTTTCCTGATGGCCATGGTGCGGGGGGTGCACTTCTTCTTCGCCATCGTTCTCATCGTTGCGACGATTTGGCGCGTGATAGGCATGTTCGTGGGCAAAAACCGGGACTGGCGCTCCTTTATCCCCACCGGGTCCGATTTCAAACTGCTGCCCAAGATTATCAACTACTATGCGTATATCGGCCCGGAGCCGTCCCTGAAAAAGAAGTACAACCCCTTGCAAATGCTTTCTTACTGTCTAGCCTTCGTGCTTATCGTTTTTCAGATAATATCCGGCCTGGCGCTGCAATGGCCGGAAAGCAGTGCCTGGAGATGGTTTAACTACGGGTTTTTTAATAATGAAATAGAAGCGCGCATGGCCCATTTCGTGGTAATGTGGCTGTTCATCATGTTCCTCATGATACACGTTTACCTGACTGTCCGCGAAAAATTCCAGGAAATCAAGGAGATGCATCTCCTCTCCAGCGCCGAGGAAACCGATGAAAAGGTCAAGGGAGTAGAATAGCTTTGAAAGACGAAACCTCGCCGGATACCACGCTGATACTGGGCGTGGGCAACATAATCATGGGTGATGAGGGGTTCGGCGTACATGTTATCCGCCGATTGAAAGACATTGACCTGCCTGCCGGGGTCAAAGTTGAAGAGGGCGGCGCCGGCGGCTTCAACCTGCTTGGCTCGCTGGAAGGCGTCCGGCGGCTGATTGTCATCGATGTCATGATGGCGGATATCCCGCCCGGCGAGGTTGTCCTGTCACGCCCCGGCCCCGCTTTCCGCGAGCCGGGGAAAAACATCATCTCGTTCCACCAGGTGGGTATCCTGGACCTGGTGCAGATGTGGGGTTTGCTCGGCCACGAGCCGGAAATATACTTTCTGGTTACCCGGCCGGAAAGGCTGACCTGGAGCACCGAACTTTCACCGGTGGTGCAACAGGCCGCCACCAAGGCCGTGGCCCTGATTGAGGAACTCTGCCGTCACAATTTCACCGGATTAGAAAGGAGAGCAAGCTTATGCACTTTGTGACCTTCATCGTGGCTCTCGTGTTTATCGTAGCTGCTATCATTCTCTTCAGCTACGGACTGGTCAGGCTTTACCAGGGCAACAACGATAAATCACGCAGCCTGATAGGCTCCGGGTTTATGGTCGGCCTCTGGGGGGTGGTTATCACGGCTATTATTTTCGGGTTCTTTTCTCTCTAAACCGCCAATTTGGCATATCCCAGGAAAATCGAACACGGGACCACCGGGACGATGATGACCGGCAAGATAATGTCCTTAAGCCCTCGCCTCCTTGATAACGACCGGTCAGTTACTATTTCACCGTTACGGCCGCGCTGATAACCTCGCCCTTGATATCGGGTTTATAGTAGGAGTACGCGGTCGAGGTAACGCCCTTGGCTTTGACAGGATAAAGCGCCTTGACCTGAAAACTGAAGGCTATCTGCTCTCCGGGCTTCATATTCTCCACGTAGAAAATGACCTTCCGTCCGGCAATATCGTAGCGCTTGATGTTCCCCAGTTTCTGCGTGATAGCCACGATAGAATCCGTCACCGGCTCGAAGCCCGTGGGTACGGAAACATCCAGTACAATCATCCCGGCTTCGGAGATATTGAGCTCCGGCAGCGGATTGAATGCCAGATTCACGGACACTTTCACCAGGTCATTGACTTCGACCTCGGTGGTGTCGTAGTTGACGTCTATCTTCAGCATCTGGGCCGCCGGTGTGGTATCTGCCGCAGGTTGATTGAACCTTCTGACCACCTGACCGATGGCATCGCCGCGGCCACTCACCGTCATCTCGATTTGAGCATTGACCGGCACCTCTATCACCTGTAAAACATCGAAGTTTGTCTGGTTGATTTTCAATTGTTGGTCAATCCCCGCGCCCTTAAGCGTGATGGTCAGGTCGGCATCCGAACGGGCGCCGGTGGCATATTCCGTTAACGCCTGGAGCGTGACCACGGTGTCCTGGGTGGAGCCGTAGCCGCCGTAGGCGTTCCGCTTGGAGACCAGCCACTTGGAGGCTTTCGAGGCATTGAAAGCGTCACCGTGCTTGACGAGGGCCAGCGTGGCATAGGCGGTGGTCTCGATACTGGCGCTGCGGTTAATATCCGGCCGGAACATGGGCATGGCACGGCCCTCTCTGGTCAGCGGTTCAGGCTCAATAATATCGCCACCCCAGTGCAAACCGTTCTCGTCTTCCTTGGCCAGCGACATCAGTTTGTTGTAGGCCTCCCCGGCTTGGGGACTCCTGGCCAGTTCCAGCGCATAGGCCGTTATCGCCACGGTATACGGGTCGGTCATTTCACTCAATTTGCTTTCAAGGTAAGCAACAGCCCTGCCGCTGCTGGCCTTTTCGCCCGCTTCCATCAAGGCGATGGCAGCAAAGGCTGTCAGGGCCTCCTTGCCTTTCATGCCTCCCAGTATCTCCTGGTGGTGTATGAAACCCACCTGGTCAAAGGAACCGTCGCTGTTTTGATGGGAGGTAATCCATCTGGCGGCTTCGTTCAAAATGCCGTCGTCAATGTACATGAGTTCCTTCGCCTGGGAGAAACACTTGAGCACGAAGGCCGTCAGCCAGAGACTGCCCGACTTGTCATTCATCCCGAAAGCGGAGAAAGAACCATCGGTCCGGCGGTAGGTAAGCTGCCGCTGATAGCCGGTAATCATCAGTTTTTCGGCTTTGGCCATAATCTCCGGCTTGAGCTGTCCGCTGTCCCGCAGGTACTTGGTGATGTAAACGTCGGGCGCGAAAACAATCATGTTTTGCTCGCCGCAGCCGAAAGGCATCTGGAGTAAAGCGTCCAGTCCGTCAATCGTCTGGGTGAGGAAGCTGGAGGTGACCGCGATATAAGCCCGGCCGGAATCACTGACGACAATATCGGGAATGGAGGTGTCAATGGTTTTACGGACGCCGGCGGCAAGCGCCAGGTTATCCACTATCTCCCTGGCAACGCCTTCCGGCTCAATGATGACCGTCTTGATGGCGGCATCGGCGGCTTTTGAGCTGCGCGCGGATACTTTAACTTCGTTGATTCCTTTCCTGGTAGGCCTTATCATGAACGCGGCCCCGCCGATATCGTTAGCGGCGATGTCGATTGTCTTGTCCCGGCTATCGAGCAGGTCGAACCAGTCGCCCTTCTCGAGCTCCACCCGGACGCTCTGGGCCGTGTCCAGGTAGTTATAGACCGCCACCCGCACCGGGAACTCCTCGCCTCTGATGGCCGAATAGGGCAGGTCAATGGTCAGGAAGAACGGCTGGAACACCGTGAGGCTGTCTTCCGCGACTCCCAGCCCTTTTTCCTGGGAAACGGCCACGGCGCGCAGCATCCAGGTGGTGATGGAATCCGGCACGGTCACCTTTTGCGTGACTTTGCCGCTGGAGGGGGTAACCGTGTCAAACCAGAGCCAGGTCTCCGGGAAGAACTGCCGCACCCTTTCCACCTCGGCCAGCCCGCCGGCCGCAGGGGGCGCCTGGGTAACCGGTGCCGGCGCCATAGTGGCCGCGGGCACAGTCACCGCCGGTACCGGCATTCCCTTCGCTTCCAGCATCATATCGTTCCGGCCGCCGAAGAAATGGACGATTTTTTCCAGGAAACTGCCGCTGCCCTGCGTCTGGTACTCTTTGCTATCGGGTACTTTTTTATTGGTCATCACGACCACCCCGGCATTTTTAAAGACATCGGCCGCGCCGACGGTGGTGGTCGTCGGGTAGAAAGATACCTCGTGAATCTCCGCCTGCGGCTCCATATAAAGCCGCTCCAGCTCATCAAAGACCTGCTGGAGGTTCATCCTGTTTTCGGCCAGGATAAAGACCGATTTGTCCACCGCGGCAATGCCCACCCTGGCCTGCCCTTCCGTGGCGATATTCAATTCCACTTCTTCCGCCGGCGTGGCCTCGGTTTTACTGAATTCCGCCTTCACCGTTTGCGGGTAAGACGCCGTGACGTTGAAAGGCAGGTAATCGGCCGCCACCTCGCTGTTCGGCAGGATTTGATAGACCAGCAGTTTAGCGGTGGGCGCCATCAGGGGCGTGGTGCTGAAGGAAATTTCTTTATTCTTGGTGTAATCGGAGAAAACTACCTTGCCGCGGGCGATAACTTCGTAATAGAAGTTCGCCGCCCGGTCGGTCGAGTAGATATTGAAGGTAATTTTCTGCCCCACTTCAGGTGTGCCCTCGGTACTTTGCTCCAGGTGAATGAAGTTACCGGAGGGAGAATAAGAGGCCTGCAGGACTTTGGAAGCCCGCGCCGGCTGGACCGAGGACACCGGCGTCAACTCAAAGGCCTCGATGGACAGGGCGATGGCGTCTTCCGGTGGCTCAAAGTCAAGAATCGCTTTGCCTTTAACCGTCTTAACGGATTTCTTATCGGTTCTGATGGACTCAAACTTGCTGTTACTGTAGGTAACGGTCGTATCCACTTCAGCGTCAACCGGCTGGTTATCGGGGGTCTCCGTGATGACGAGGAAACTGAAAGGCAGGCCCGGCTTGAAGGACGAGCCTTCCGGGATGATTTGCAGATTGATAGACGACTGCGCTACGGTGAGCAGGCGGCTGGTCTTTTCCACGTAGCCGGTGGACGGCTCCTCCACGGTGATATTCAGTTGCACGTTGCCCTGTCCGCCGCCCGCCGGGGTGCCGGCCACGTAGCCCACGGCCGGTATTTCAAAGTCGACCTCGCCGTCAATGGTTTTGGTGAGGGTGGTGTAAGTCTGCCACTGCCCGACGTATTTCACGGCTTCTATTTCCAGTTTGCCGGTAACCGGTTTGCCGAAGCTGTATTCCGCCTTGATTTTGCCTTTGATTGGTTCACTGACCAGGAACCATTCTTTAGGTAATTCCACCGTGATTTCATATTTTGGCAAAACGTATTCCTCGACCCGCACGTCCAGCTGGTTGCGTGATTTTTCCGTGACGACATTTATTTTCCAGACGCCGAGGTTGGGTTCACTGGAAATCGGTAATTCTAGGGCCGCCATGCCGTATTCATCGGTCGTGACCTCGGTCCGGAAAATCTTGATGCCTTTGGCGTCCAGGACCTCAACGGTGGCCGGCTCGGTGACAGGCTTGAGTTCGGAATCCAGGGTAAGTACCCGCATGTTGATGGTCTGCCCCGGTTTATAGATAGGTTTGTCGGTCTCCACGAAGACGAGGTAACTCTTGGCCACACTGACCGTCGCTTTATCCGTGAAGCCGGTGCCTTTGACCTGTATTTCATATTTACCCTCTTCCGCATCCGGGGGGATGTTGAGAGTAACGGTACCCGTACCTTTGACTGTCTGGCGCGAACCGGTGACTTTCTTGCCGTCTTTGAGTAAAGTCACCTCAATATTGTCCTTCACGGACTGGCCGCCGCTTAAAAGCGATACCGACACGGCTTCCGCCCGGCCGCTGTGCAGGACATCAGGGACGATGGCCACATAGCTATCCGCGGCTGATACCTGCTGACAGGCAGGTAATATCATGCCCAGGACGATTACGGCAAGTAATAGAGCTGATATTTTCTGCAAGGTATTCTTCATCAGTGTGCCCTCCTTAGTGTTCTTTGAGAGACGATACACTAAATATAACGGCCCTGGCTGATAAAAGTTAGTTGTATTCTGGCTCCCCGAAGACCACCAGAGCGCCGGGCTGACCTGCGCCGCGGAAATTATTATAGATAGAATATCGTAGGGAAAGGCGAAAAAGTCAAGGAAGGTGAATGTGTGAGATATGTCAAAATGTGAACAAGTTCACTGACAAAATCCGGCATCAATCTTATACTTGATATTGGGGGATACTACTCCCATGCATTAATCATGATTGAATATATTAGTAAATGCGTACCGATAATAAAATAATTATAGGCATATATATAAAGATATTGACAATAGATGTGCAATATGATAATATAACTAAAGAGGTATTTGCAAATGAGATGGGGTATGGTTGTAGATTTATCTAAATGCGTACGTTGTTACGCTTGCCTTGCCGCATGCCGCATCGAACACTATCTTCCGATGGGCATTACTTGGCCAAAACTGGTGGCCCTGGAAACCGGCCCCGACCGGCCTACCGTCTCGACCTACTCCGTAAGGTGCAACCAGTGCAAAGAAGCACCCTGCGTGGAAGTCTGCCCCACCGGGGCTACCTACCGGCGGGATGACGGCATCATCATGATCGACCAGGATAAATGTGTCGGCTGCCGGTACTGCGTCATCGCCTGCCCTTACCAGAACCGTAGTTTTATCTCCAGGGATAAAGACCGCGGGTTTTTCCCCGGCCGGGTACAGACCGACTTCGAAAAAGCCGGTAAGGAGCGCTACCCGCACCAGGCGGGCACCACCGCGAAATGCAATTTCTGCGTGGAACGCATCGATGAGGGGTTAAAAAGGGGGCTGGTTCCCGGTAAAGACCGCGACGCCACGCCGGCCTGCGTTAATACCTGCCCCGCCCGCGCCCTGACATTCGGAGACCTGGATGACCCGGATAGCGAGGTCAGCAGGCTCATCAACGAAAATAAAGGTTTCCAGCTCCATCCGGAATACGGCACCGACCCTTCCATTTACTTCATCGATAGAATGATAGGTTCCAGCCAGGCAGAAAAGAATGGTGATGACCACCGCGAACATTTTATCTCCGTAGGGGTATCTTAAGAAAAATGGTTACCATGCAGGCCCACGAATGGATGATTAACTACACCCGCCAGACCGAGTGGATTGACCGGCGGGGGCTCTTCCTCTGGCTGGCCTTCTATGCCGGCGGTCTGGGCGGCGGTCTGTACCTGGTCTCGCTGTACTTTAACAGCCTCTGGGGGATGCTCATCGGCTGGTTGATTGTCGCCGGCATCAAGGGAAGTGCCCACCTTATCTTCCTGGGTAAACCGCTCCGGGCCTGGCGCATCGTCTTCCGGCCCGGCTCCTCCTGGCTATCGCGGGGGATACTATTCGTGCTTTCGTTCGTCCTGTTCGGCGCTATCCAGATGGCCTTGAGCTTCTGGGCGCCCGGCTCGGCGGTGGAACTCGCCTTAAAAGTCTTGGCCGGCATCTCCGCCTTCGCGGTGGCGATATACACGGGGTTCGTTCTTAACTCGGTCAAGGCCGTCCCGTTCTGGAACTCGACGTTATTGCCGGTCCTGTTCGTTCTCTGCGGCGTGTTGGGCGGTTTCGGGTTGTCCGTGGTTCTTGCCCTGAGCGGGGGAGGCGTCAATCTGGCCACGGCCGAGGCCGGCAGCCGCTGGCTGCTTATCATCAACGCCGGTCTCATTGGCATTTATCTCTGGATGGCCGCCCGCCGCGAGGCGACCGGGAAAAAATCGGTCCTGGAGCATATCCGCGGCCAACTGGCCCCGTTTTTCTGGGTGGGAATCGTCGTCCTCGGCATTATTGTCCCGCTCGGTATCGCACTGGTTACTTATTTTGTGGGTAATGCCTCGACGCCGCTGTTACTTTCCGGCGTTGCCTGTGAAATCGTCGGCGGCCTGACCCTGCGCTATTGCGTCCTGAAGGCCGGCGCCTACCAACCGCTCGTTGCCCGGTCAGGCTAGCTAAAACCGGCCTGGTCGTGACTCCAGAACCATTTTTGGAAAGCATCGTCACATGGCTAAAAAAATCGTTAAAACCACCTGTAAAAGTTGCCACGGAGGTTGCGGCGTACTGGTGACCGTTGAAGACGGTGTCATTACGCATATCGAGGGCAACCCGGATACCCCGACGCGGGGGACGATGTGCTCTAAAGGCCTTTCCAGCATCCAGCACGTCAACCACCCCGACCGCCTCCTTTATCCCCTCAAGCGCGCCGGAGAGCGGGGCGGGGGGAAATGGGAGCGTCTTTCCTGGGACCAGGCGCTCGATATCATCGCCACGAAGATAAAGGACTCCGTTGCCCGGTACGGCCCGTCATCCGTAGCGGTTTCCCAGGGCACCGGCCGCGGTTATAACCGGTACACCCACCGCTTAGCCCGTTCTATCGGCACCTGTAATATCATCACGCCCGGGTACATCTGCCACAGCCCCAGAATCGGCCTTTACGGACTGGTCACGGGTTACGGGCGGCTCTACTGCGATTACCACGGCTGGGGCGGCGAATACCCCAAGACGCAGATATCCTGGGCCAAGCAACTGGAAATCAGCAGCGCCGATTCCGAGATGGCCGTCTGGTTCCTCAACTCGCTCAAGTATGTTAAAAACCTCATCGTCATCGACCCGCGGGAGACGGCGCTATCGTCCCGGGCCACGCTGTGGCTCCAGATACGCCCCGGCTCGGACGCGGCCCTGGCTATGGCGATGATGAACGTTATTATCAAAGAAGGCCTTTACGATAAAGAGTTCGTCAACAAGTGGACCTACGGCTTCGAGCAGCTCGCCGAACGCGTGGCGGACATGACGCCGGAAAAGGCGGCGGAGATAACCTGGCTCAAAGCCGACGACATCCGCCGGGCCGCCCGGCTCTTCGCCGAAGATAAACCGGGCTGTATCCAGATAGGCAGTTCGCTGGAGCGCCAGGCCAACTGCGGCCAGACCATCCGCGCCATCATCTGCCTCCTCGGCATCACCGGCAATATCGAGCGCCCCGGCAGCATGATGAGCTGGGTACCGCCGGCCACCGGGCAGATGGAGGAATTTTACTTCGAAATCCCCATCACCGACGAGATGCGGCAGGGCATCGTCGGCGCCGATAAATACAAGATGGGCGCCGCCCGCACCGCCCACTCTGATAGCGTCATCAAGCAGCTGCTGAATGGCAACTCGGTCGTCAAGGTATGGTTCAGCGTCGGCGGGCAGCAGATACTTCACCTCGCCAATACTTCCGAGGTCATCAAGGGCCTCAACAATATCGAGTTCCTCGTCCACGCCGACATGTTCATGGGCCCGATGGCGGAAATCGCCGATATCGTCTTACCAGCCGCCCACTGGCTCGAAATCGATGATATCTACGATATGCACCCGCGCTTTATGATAGAGGCCCACAATAAAACCGTCGACCCGCCCGGCGAGGCCTGGCAGGACAGCAAGATATTCAACGAAATCGGCAAACGTGTCGCGCCGCAGTACTGGTTCGAGAACGTCGAGAAGATGCTGGACTATGAGCTCCGGAAAGCCAACATCACCTGGAAACAGTTCAGCGAGATGGGCGTCCTGGCCCGTATGGGTAAGGAACAGATATACTACAAATACAAGACGGACTACTGGAGAAAGGGCGGAGGTTTCCCGACGCCCACCGGCAAGCTGGAACTCTACTCTACCGTCCTCGAAGGACTGGGCTATGATCCCCTGCCTTATTTCTGCGAGCCGGGCGAGAGCCCCTACGCCACACCGGAACTGGCCAGGGAATATCCCCTCGTCCTCTCTACCGGATACCGCCAACCCTTTTACTTTCTCTCCCAGTACCGGAATCTTCCATGGCTGCGGAGTTTCCAGCCGGACCCGGTGGTGCAGATCCACCCGGACACGGCCGCAAAGTACGGCATCGCGGACGGGGACTGGACCTGGATAGAATCGCCACGGGGCAGGATAAAACAAAGAGCGAGGCTGTTCCCGGGCATCCATCCCGGCGTGGTCATGGCCACAGCCAACTGCTTCTACCCGGAAGACCCGGGCCCGCTACACGGCCTGACCCGCTCCAACCCGAATGTATTGACGAGTAATGACCATTTCGACCCGATGTACGGCTCACCGGACCTGACGGCGCTCCTCTGCAAAGTATCCAGGGCGCCTAGCGGGGACTGATATATCATGATAAACTATTAAATCGGGTATATGTTAATAACAGGGTAAGAAATATGGCTATCGATACGGAATTTTTAAAGTCAACGGCCTATTTCTCGGGCATGGATACCGCAGAGCTGGAATCGGTTAAATACCTCATCAAAGAAATACGCGTCCCGAAAGGAAAGCACTTTCTTGCCGAAGGCGAATCGTCAGACTATTTGTATTTTGTTGTCTCCGGGCTTATCAAGGTCTACAAGACATCCAGCAGCGGCAAAGAGCAGGTGCTGCACATCGCGCCGCCGGGGGATTCGTTAAATGATGTTTCCCTCTTTGACGGCGGCCCGACCGCCGCGGGCATGGTCGCCCTGACGCCAGCCGTCCTGTTAACGATAAGGAAAGATGACATTATGAAGCTCCTCTGGAAGAGACCGCAGATGATGATGAATGTCCTCAAGTCCTTGGCGCAACGTATACGGCGTGATTCCAAACTGGTAGAGGATTTATCCTCGACGCAGGTGGTGCAAAAACTGGCCAAGCTGTTTGTGGGCAAGTACGGTGGTGAAGCAACCATTGCCAGTTTTAATCTTACCCAGAAAGATATGGCCGGCCTCATTGGTAACTCCCGGGAAATGGTCAATCGCTCTCTCAAGGTGCTGGAAGAGATGGGCGGGATACGTTTATCCCGCCGCAGGGTTATCGTGCTGGATAAGGGAGTCCTTTACAAAATGGCAGGCAGTTCCGCAGACGCGGAAACTTTTTGATATCACGAGGCGTCAATAGTTAATAAAGTGAGATTATATCAATGTCAGCACCTGTCTGCCTGGCATTCCGCTATTTTTCTTTGGCCGGGCGGCTGAAGAGCAGCCGGTCCTGGAACTTGATATGGCTGCTATCGTAATAAGGTGTCCACCAGGGCTTCCTGGTATCCCTGCCCGCCAGCACCAGCGGTTTTACCGTGGTGGCATCTTTCATCTTCTTGCGGAAGTCGTAGTGGTCCAATAGTCTTACAGCCTCGACGCCGTAAGCGGTGGCGATACCCCGGTCGAAGATAGCAATCAGGTTATCCCCGTTGGCTTCTTCGCCGCCCGCTGCCAGATTGGACGACCCGGTAAAGACTATCGGCACTGAATCGTTGAAGTCCACCACCACGAATTTATGATGGATTACCTGTCCCTGTCCGCCGCGGTACTCTTTCTGAAAAGGAGCTGGCACTTTGTCATTGAGAAAAGCGAAAGGAACGACTTTCGCCCGGCTGCTCCCCGGCGGGCGAATAGGGGCGTTTTTAAACTTGTTGACATACGCCTGGGAAGAGATATAGCCGCGGGTGAAACCGATATCGAAGTTGGCGTATTTCTCCGGCGTCATTTCAAAGCACAGGGACACGGAAGGCCCCAGGCCCAGGCCTCCGTTCTTCCGGAAGTGCACGGTACTGGCTTCATATACATAGTCTCCGTCTTCCATTTCTTTAGGTACATGAATCCACCGGAACTTTTGAAAAGGCGCATGGTTGGAAGGGGTATACCTGCGCTCGGCCGGTTTGGTTGCGGCGGTTAAGGCCTGGGATAAATTAAGCCGGTTATAAAGGTAGTACGGTCGGCCGTGCGGCGGGGTACACCTGATGGCGAAGCCGGCGAAGTCGGCCCCCGGTTTCGCATCCAGGTCGAAGGCCAGAAGCACCGAGTCATCACCGGGATAGGCCAGCACGGTCAGACCGCCGCTGGATGCTTTGATGAAAGTCTCTTTTCTGGTCATATCAACGCACCTCCCCTGGGGCTTTTCGAGCAAACTTCACGGTATTTCCAATTACCTCATAACGCGGCCCGGAGCGAAGTTCTTACTCAAGGAAAACTGGCCAAAGGCTCGCGGGGTTGGTGCTCCTGTCGGGCCTCATCATTTCCACCCGGGTACCCATATGTAAAATAGAGTAAGGTTATTATAGCCATTTTTGGAAAAAAGTCAATGTTTAATCGGTAAATAAGGGTATTTGACAGGGAAATCCCGTTTTCTGGCATCATAAATTGCTATATGTAATAAACGTGATTACGACAATCAATAAAATGATAAAACAATATGCCAGACCTTTGATATAAGGCACTATTTCTTCTATAATACGGAAAACATCTATCAGGGACCCGGACAAATTATTAATGAGGAGGATACGGTAAGATGGACGTACCCGCGATGTATTACATAGGATGTGGTTTCAACTGGCTTTTCGTGCTGGTGAGTGTGGGCGGATATTTTTACATCATGAAGAAAACAGGCCATAAATGGATTTTTACTCTCCTGTTTGCCGCGGCCTGGGCCGTTTCCGGGTTATCCTATATTTTCTTAATTAACGGTACATCATCGGATGAATGGCATATCACGCTCTTACGCGTGGTGACTTATGTATTATTTTTAGCGATGCTGTTATCTTTAATCATTGAACTAGTTAAATCAAAAAAGAATAACGCATAGTTACATTAATACTGGATATAGAGAAAAGCACGCGCCTTTTCTCGTTCACCAGTTGGCCATCAAGCGTTCCCCGTGAGGTTAAAACCTCGGACTCCCGATGGTCGGGAATACCACGCTGGCGGCTATCAGGTCCTGGGTGGGAATCTTTATGCCCAGCATGTTCGCCCTTTCCAGGTTAAAAGCGATGTCCGTTACCCTGGGGTCGATGATAGGGATGCTGCCGGGGTCGGCGCCTCCGAGGATTTGCCCTCCCAGAACACCGACATAGATGCCGGTCTTGTAGCCGGAAACCCCCAGGGCGGCCAGGTAACCATCTTCGGCGTGAAAGGTCAGGATGCCCATGTCGGGGAGATGGCTGTGGTGCAGCGTCCAGTCCACCACCACCGGTGCCGGTACCACGTTACCTTTTTCGTCCCGCAGCTGATGATAGGTCAGGATGCCGAGGAAATCGGCTTTGGTCTGGTACTCGATAATCTTATCCTGCCATTCTTTGAAGGTCGTGACCTGGATGGGGCCGATTATCTCCAGCGGCGAGTCGGTCACTTTGTCCAGGTATTGCTCCTTGAAGGTGTTCACCACGAAAGTGGAGCTCGAGCTGGGGTCGGCCATCAGGAATATCCTGGTGGCCTGCGGGACGATTCTTTTGGCCAGGGCGTAAGCATCATAGTACGGGAAGCGCTCCAGGGCCCCGGTCATGTTACCTCCCGGCTTTTCCAGACTCTGTATGGGGGCGTAAATGGACGGGTCCAGGTTAATGCCACTGAAAACGAAGGGGAGTCTCTCGCCCGGATATTGCTCGGTATAGGCCACGGCGACGTATTTCAGGGCGTCGTCATCGTTGACGAAAACAATATCGGGTTTATATTCGCGGATAAGGTCTATCGCCATGCTACCTCGCATAGCCGCCTGTTCCGGCGTGATGTAGGTAACCTTGGTATCCATGTAGAATGTTTTTACTTCGTAGTCCCGGCCCTCGGTATATCCCTGCCGGCCAAGTCCTTCGATGATGCCGTTCTGGATATCCTGGTTCCAACCCCAGGTCTCATGGTAGGAATGCACCACCAGGACTTTGATTCCGGCTCCGGATGAAGGCTTCCTTTCATAGACCAGGCTCCCCGCCGCATCGGGGCCGAACTGGTACCTGGCCAGACTGTTCCAGGTAGGACTCCCTTTATCATCCTTTAACGCCCAGAAAAAATAATCGCCGGATATCCTGTCCCCGGCGTCATTGAGCACCGTCCAGCCGGTGGCGCCGTCGTAACGTCCGGCCTCCTCCCGGAAAGCCTTCTTTAAAGACTCGATATCGTTTGTCCGGGTAGCCAGACGGGTTTTCACCGCCACCCAGAGGGCATCATAAGCGGCGAGGGCGTAGACTTCGGGCGACCTTTTTAACTTTTCGCGGACTTTATCGGCCACGGGCCCGGCTTTGTTGCCGTACATGGGATTGATGAAGTTCGTCGTTATCGCAAACCGCGCCGCCTGATTATTATCGATGAGGGAGCGGCTCAAGGCGGTGCTATCGCTGCCGTACCATTTCACCGAGGACAGGACGGGGTAGTCACGGGCCTGCGTGAAGATGGTGACTACTTCCTCGAAGGACAGGAGGTACACGGCGACCGCGCGGATGCCATATTGAGCTATCGCCTGGCTTAATGTCGAGCTCATTGTTTCCAGCTCGGTGGTGAAAGCGGTCTGGCCTGGGCTGTACCTGACGCTATCGAGGACCCTGCCGCCGAGCCCCTCGAAACTGCTTTTAGCGGCTTTAAAGAGGTCGTCTCCCCACAGGTCGCCGCGGTACATCGGGATGATGGCCCGGATGCCGTCCTGCCACATCAACCGGGACACGGCTTCCGCCTGGTGGGTATCATCGGGGACGAAGCGGAAGATGTTATCGCCGGATATCGCGAGAGAAGGGGCGGTACTGGCGTGACTGATAAGCAGCATGTCGTTTTCGGCGGCGTAAGACCTGACGGCTTCAACCTCACTGCTGGAGTCCGGGCCAATGACTATTTTTACCCCCTTTTTAGCCATGCCCCCGAGCTTTTCCAGGGCAACGGCCGGGTCAGTTTGAGTGTCTTCGACCATCAGCCTGACGCGGGTTTTTGAAGCGATACCGGAGAAGAAAGCGTTGATGTCATCGACGGCGAGTTCCAGCGCCGCCGCGGCCGATTCCCCGGAGGAGGACAGGTCGCCCGTCAGGGGCAGCAGGGCGCCGCAGACTATTTCCGAAGATGGTTGCGCACAGCCATTTGGCAGCAGACCCGCCAGCAACAAAAAGGCCATGATAACGCTGGTAAACCAGTACTTCTTCAGGCGTTGTCTCGTGTTCATATTATTGCTACGCCTCCCGCGGTATTTATATTAATGGTCCTGGTGCTAATATCCGGACGCCAGCTGTCTGTTCCGGCCCGAAATAAACTTAAAACCAGTACCCTTTTACGGTTAAATTCCACTTCTCGAAGTATCCCGTAACGTATCTTAGCAACAGCGACGAGATGACAATGGTCACGAGGAGATTGCCGGCCAACCATGTCGCGAACGTTTTGGTGACTTCACTCCAGGCGGAGACGCCTCCCACGGCCAGCATGGTCGAGCCCCAGGCGGCCCCCACCAGGTTATTGAGCAGCCAGCCGAAGATGATGAAAATATAGAAGTCGCGTTTTGTCTTCAGGCTGATATCGGCATGGAACGCCTTAAAAGCCACCAGCGGTATCAGGACCTGCCAGAGGTCCGCCAGCGACCAGTAGAGATTGACCGTTAACGGCATGGCGCCGAGGCCGGCGCCGATGATACAACCCGCGTAGGCCGCTATCGCCCCCCACGCCCCGAACCACAAAGCGAAAGGAATCATAAAGGCGATGGCGAAGTACAGCTCGGAGACCCCGGGAGCGCTCGACCAGGCGACCGCAGCGTAACGGGCCAGTAACGAGTTGATAACGATTAAGATTACCAGGATGATGAGATAAGTGAAGATTCCATGCCTGCTTTTCGTGGATTCAACCATTTTTTACCAGCCTCCTTGTTCGAAAGTCAACATAATATCTGCTTATTCATTCGTTTTTCCTTCACCTGGCAGGCATCGGCCAGATAATTTCCCTGGTTGCCAGGTCCCGGGGCCACACGGTGTGGTATTGCTGGTCGATTATCTGGCAGATAATGCCTCTGGACAGAATATTTTGATGTGTCTCCGGGTCAAATCTTACGCCGTCCCAGGGCATTATCAGCTTATCACCGGGTATATTTGTCTTGAGGAGCGCTTCCCGGACGGCCTCCGGCCCGGTGGCACCGGCCCGGTTGATGGCATCGGCCAGGACCAGCATTCCGGCGAAGGCCCGGGCGCAGGTATCGTCCATATCAGTCCCGTACCGCTGGCGGAACAGCTCGTTGACTTCAGCCACCAGGGGCCTGGTACCGGTCAGGTCCACCGACCATGACTGGCGCACGAAGACGCAGTCGGCGTCCCCTCCCAGTGTCCGGCAGAATTCCGGTTCGGCAAATCCGGCGTCGTCGGCCAGAATAGCCAGGGGGCTGAAATGCATCGCCCGGTAAGTCTTCATATAAAGGATGGCGTCCTGGGTGTAAGAAGCCTGCAGCACCAGGGGGACATCGGCGTCCTTGAGCCTTTGCACCTCGCCGGCCACGTTCGCGGCATCGGCAGAATACGGTATTTTCTCAACCACCCGGTACCCGTATTTCGCGGCGTATTGCTCTACGTACTCGGCCACCTCGGTGCCCCAGACCGAGTCCTCATAAACAATCCCCAGTCTTTCCGTGTCGCTCTTTTTCAGTTCCCGGACATCGTTCAGAAACTGGAAAAAATTACGGATAAAAACATCTTCATCGGGTGTCGTCCGGAAGAACCATTGCAGGCCTTTCCGGGTCAGGCTCGGCGCGGTTGAAGTAGCGGTGAGAAAGGGCAGGCCTTTTGACTCGGTCAACCCGCTCACTTCTTCGGTGACGGCGCTCTGATAGCAACCAATCAGGGCGGCTACTTTGTCTTCGGCAATAAGTTTCCCGGCGGCCGACCTGCCGCCAGACGGCGTCCCGCGGCTATCAGCGAAGACAACTTCGAGGCTGGCGCCGTGCCATGAAGGCAGGCCTTTTGTTCTGGCCAGGGGAAGGTCGAGGTCGTATTCGTTATTGATGATATCAACCGCGAAAGTAATGCCGTTCCTGGCGCTTTCACCGGCGGAAGCCAGGGAACCGGTCAGGGGGTAGACCGCCCCCACCTTTACCGGCCCGGCGTTACTGGTACCGCACGACGGATGAACAGCAAACAGGGCTAGCAACGGTGTGGCCAGAATAGCTATCAATATTTTCCTTGTCCTGGTGCCTGTTGCCGGTCTGACCATTTGATATCACCTTTTGGTTTTTACTTTCGCAGGATTCGCCCCTCGATTTGCGGGTGTACCGGTGAGGATGCCGTGATATATTGCGCCAGCGTTTCGCAGTCGATGTAACCGAGATTGACATAATTAGTGCCTTCAGTGAAGACCGTATAGCCGTCGCCGCCCTGGGCGAGGTAATTGTTGGTCACCACGGTATAGACGGCACCGAGGTCAAGCGGTTCATAACTGCCGTCTTTTTTCACCTCGACGGAGATAATGCGCGCGCCCGGCGGGGCAGAGGGGTCCCAGGTAAACCTCAAACCGGCCACCTGGGGGAACCTCCCCTGCACGTCTTCCACCTGGCTGACGCCGTTTTCCAGCGCTGCCATAATCTGCGCTCCGGTAAGGTCAAAAACCACCAGATAATTATCAAAGGGCAGCACGGCCATGACCTGTCCCAGGGTCACCTCGCCGCTGGGGATGGACTCACGGATACCTCCCCCGTTGACGATGGCGAGGCTGGCACCGGCGCGGTCGGATTGGTACAGCATGGAATCGGCCACGAGATTGCCTAAATTGGTCTCCCGGGTACGCACGTTGCCCCGTTCGCCATCAAGGTCAACCTGCGCGTGGCCGACGATGGTCTCCAGCATTTTCTGGACCGGCGCCCGGTACTCGGCCAGCTTCGCCGCGCAGGTGGGGTCTTCGGCCACCTTATCATCGAGCGGGATAAGCCTGCTGCCCGTCCAGTCCCGGATTACGCCGGCCCCGTCAAAAGAAACGTTGAGATAACCGAGATACCTGGTATAATCGCCGGCCTGCACCACCAGTGTGGGGGAGCCGTCGCCGTCGATTACTGTCGGATAAGACTCGGGCAGGGTATGAGAGTGGCCGCCGATGATGATGTCGATATCGCCGACTTCCCCGGCCAGCTCCAGGTCCTCGTTCCAGCCGATGTGAGTCAGGGCGATTATTTTGTTGATACCGGCTTTCTCCAGTCCGGCCACGGCCAGTCGGGCGGCGGCCACGGGGTCATCCACGGTGATACCCGTACCGGCACCGGAAATCGTGGCCGTCTCTTCGGTAAGCAGCCCGAATATCCCATAGCACTCGCCGTTCTTTTCGATGATTGTCCACGGTGTAATTGCCTTACCGAGCTGGCTCCCGGCGGGGAATTCGAGGTTGGCCGAGACTATAGGAAATCTGGCCCCGTTGACGAACCTGGTCAGAGTCTCCAGACCTTCGTCGAACTCATGGTTACCGGGACACGTAGCGTCATAGCCGAGATAATCAAGGAACCAAAGGACGGCCTGTCCCTGATAGAGCTTAAAGTAGATAGAGCCTGATATAGCGTCCCCGGCGTCCAGGAGCATAATATTTTCTTCACCAGCTATCCTGCGCGCATCAGCTACGGCGGTCGCCAGTCTCGGCATACTGTCCAGGTGGCTGTGGATGTCGTTGGTATGTAATATGGTGATGCCGACTGTTTTGACTGGCGGTGTATTTTCAGGTGGGTTTGCGGTCTGGTTACAGGAGACCAGTAATATTAAGAGTAAAGCTAATGCTGCTGGAAAAAGCCTGATGACTGCTTTGAATTTCATCACAGCTATATTAGCATATTTAGCTACAAAACTCTAAAAATGGTGACTTTTTAACAGCGCCTGCCTGCCGGAGGGAGTGTCATATCAAGCAAAGCGGGGCGCAGTTGACACCGGCACCGGAGAGCCTATATATTGTCTCCGGGTTCTTTCCGTCAGGAGGTGAAAAATGAACGTGCTGGTACTGGGAGGTAGCGGACTTTTCGGGCGGAAGACGTGCCTTTATCTACTCCGGGACAAAGACATACGGAGCGTCGTTTCGCTGGACCTGGCGCCGCCGGTGCCGTGGTTCCTGAAGTCTATCGAACCTTATAAAGACAGGTTCCACTTCGTCCGGGGGAACGTGGCGGAGATTGAAGATATCCTGAACGCCATGCAGCGGTACGCTATCGATCGGGTAATCAACTGGGCCTTCATCATGATAAGCACCGATGCCATCGTCGACCCCCGGCTGGCCATGAAGGTGAATGTGGGGGGAATGAGTAATTCCTTCGAGGCCGCCAGGATAATGGGTATAAAACGCGTCATTTACGCCAGTTCGGAGACGGTGTACGGCCCGCAGGCGATGTACGGCAACCGCGAGGTGACCGAGGACGACCAGACTAACCCCACCCACTCTTACGCGGTATGTAAAAAGTTCGCCGAGATAATGGCCGCGGACTATTCCAGGCAGTTCGGCATGAGTTTTACGGGCGTCCGGCCGACTATCGGCTACGGGCACGGCGGCCGGTCGCCGGCGCAGTACTGGTCGGACCTGCCTTCACTCTGCGCGGTAGGCAAGCCTTTCTCCATGGAAGGGGACGAGAAGGGGCTTTGCTCGCTGGTCTCCGCCGACGACCTGGCGGAGTTTACCAGAATCCTGATTAAGGCCCCGTCATCGCCACACCCGGTCTATAACGTGGGCGGGCCGGCCACCAGCCCCCGGGACATGGCGGCGGCGGTGAAAAAATATATACCGGACGCCAGGATAACCTTTGGGAAGAAACAGATGGTTGACCCGGAGGGTAAGACCGGCCTGCCCTGGCTGGTAAGCGGCCAGCGGGCTAAAGAGGACTTCGGCTTTACCTGCCTGCCGCTGGAGAAGGCGGTACTGCGGCACATCAACGACGCCCGGTTGGAAGCAGGTCTGGAGCCGATAGAGGGGTAAAAGGTTCTCTCTCAACGAGCATCATAAGTCTGGTCAGGGTTCACTCCTTGTTTATGACACAGGCACGTAAATATTGTGATGCATGGCCTTCCATACGAAGTGTATGAATGAGAATAGCTCTCCGTGATAAAGTATATCACTACGTACGGTAGCACTCAGTCACTGTCAAGCCGGTTCATCTGGCCGGTATTATGAAAATACTATTCCATCTTTTTCCGTAATACCATGACGACTACTGCTGCAACCATGCATAAAATGGAAACCCCAAAAAACGCGGGAAATACCATTGGTACCGGATCCTCACCGTATAGTATTCCGTTGACAAGGCCCATGATGAACGTACTCATTCCCATTATCCACGCAATAATGAAGAGACCCCAAGCACTGACTGATGCTAAGGCTTTAAATATATCTGGCATTCTCCGACCTCCTTTGGTTTTTATTATAAGCTAGGTTATCATATACCCCCATTAATGATTTGTCAATATCCCTGAGATAGCAGTAAAGCCGCCGAGTATGGAGAATATGGTTACGCCATAAAAAGGGGTGGTAATATCAGGCTAAGGGTCTGCGGTAACGTTGTACTTACATCGGGATTAACACCCTCCCTAGCCGATAAAAATCTCGACCCTGGCCGGACCGGCGAGCTGGTTAAGTTCATTCGTGAAAGCCGCCCAGTCAAAGCCCGATTGCTTACGGTAGTGGTAATGCAGGCTGACCCGGTCGTCCAGCGTGGACATGGTCTCCAGGCTCAAACCG